>JABEUM010000041.1 GCA_013044475.1 Acidimicrobiaceae bacterium
CCAAAGTGAGAACGGATAGCAGATGCTACCTGCGGATCTTTTGGCCATTCGACCTCAAACGACGCACCGGTAATCGTCCAACCGCCCAGAACCTTCTCGTCAGCGTCATCGCATAGTTGGAACAAGACACTGACAGACTCTACTGACAAACGGTATTGCTCGAAGTCTCCAGGGAGTGCTACTTTCCTTGTTGGTTTACCCTCATCAAGAAGAACGCTGCCTCCGGTGAGATCGGCTACCTTCTGCGCCTGTACCTTGGTGCGCATGCCACAATCATGAGCACACCGCCTCAATAGCACGTTGAGCCTTGTTGGCAGCCGAACGACGACCATAGAGACGGGCAAACAGAGATGTCAACAGCTCGGTCACATCGCGTACGAGATCGTCGTCAACCTCGGCGGAATCGACCACCACAAGACGTCTTGATTGAGCGCCAAGCGCCGCCTCAACATAGTCGGCTCCAAACCGACAGAACCGATCACGATGCTCGACCAGAATCGTCGTGATATTGGGGTCTCCCAAGAGTGCCAGGAACTGACGACGATGGCCATTGAGCGCTGAGCCGACCTCGGTAACCACTTTGTCGATCTTGTATCCGTTTTCTGTTGCCCATGTCAAGACCCTCGCCACCTGTCGGTCAAGGTCTGACTTTTGGTCAGATGAGGATACCCGCGCATAAATCACGGTCGAGCCTTGTTTCGTTTGTGTGGATTCCAAGTCTCCGACAAGAATGAGTTTATTGCCTACGCGATGGGTTGGCACAGGCATCTTGCCCGTCCTGTACCACCTATATGCCGTCTGCGGGTGTATACCTTGAGACAGCGCCCACTCACGTAAGTTCATCAGTGCCTATTATAGTAGGTATGTTGGTCAACTGTTGCAACCCACCAGCCCATTTTTGTCGAAACGCTCGCTGCTCGGCTTGCCTGTCAGTCGCGACTAGACGCCGCAGATGGTTGTAGAAACTTACAAGCGCCGATGAGCTGGCTAGTTTCAAATTCCATAAATTTGGGTGACGGAGCGCAAGGCTTATCTACTTTTGACCAGGCTGGACGAGACTGAGCCGAAGTTCGCAATTTTCCGCTGCTGGGGGGATGCCCTTGGCAGAGCTTTCTTTGCGGGATAGGATTTCGCCATGAACCCGATTGAAGCTCTGAGATGGTTGTCAGAAGACGATTGGCTATCCCCGAAGGAGCTAGTTCTGGGTGAGCTGGAGCTTCTTTTGGGACTGTGCCGCGATCGTGCAGCCATGGTCGCCGCAGTCAAGCGACTCCTGCAGGCGCGGCCTGAGATGGTGGAACTCTGGGTGGTCGCAAATTCGATCTTGGGATCCATGGACCTAAGTGGAGAGATTGGCGAGATCTACGGCTTTTTTGCCGCACACATCGAGTCCTGCGATCTTCATGATGCCGCGGCGAATTCCGCCGAATACAGGAGGTATTCTTCCTACTCGCCATTGGCGATTTTGCCATCTGAGGCCGTTATCCCCGGTGAAGATCTTGATCTCTTCTCGAGCGTGGAGATTCACAGTTGCTCCTGGAAGGGCCTTAGTGATCGGATCGGCAAGAGGTACCTACAGGAGAACCGGTCATCAGTTCTCCACTTTGTATCTGTCGAGATACCCGAAGATGCAGTTTTGAAGCTGGACGGCACACCTCAAGGTATCCCGCTATATTTCGGTGAGGATATCGAAGAGCTGTTAGCGCCATTCCCTGCCCGCCTCGGAGCTAGTGGAAAGACCCAAAGGCGCAGGGGCAGCTGGCGCTAAGGTTCCTTGACTTGCGAACCTCGGACAGCCCTGTGGAGTATTTCCATTCTTTTTGAGGGCCTTTAGCGGAGCCTATCTCACGAACTGATGATAGTTTTAGCTCCTATGGGTGAGATGATCGAATACAGAAGCAACGGGACGCTCGAATATGCCTATGTGGCGGATCCGATTTCGGGCGAAGGGCCGGCCTTGGTTGTAATACAAGAGTGGTGGGGCATCGTCGACCATATAAAAGACGTGTGCGATCGCTTTGCCGCCGCTGGTTATTTTGCTATCGCACCGGACCTCTACCACAACAAGAAGGCCGAAGAGCCCAACGAGGCGGCGAAACTCGCTATGGAGCTTCGAGTCGATCAGGCTTTGCTGCAGATGGGTGGGGCAATTGATGAACTCGTCCGCCGATCTGGCAACGAGAGAGTCGGGGTGGTCGGCTTCTGCATGGGTGGCGGGCTCGCCCTCGCACTGGCTACGACGAGGCCAGATCGGGTAGCGGCCGTAGTTCCTTTTTATGGGGTGGCGTCTAGGAGTGAGAGCGAACCCGACTACTCAAAAATGCAAGCAGTAGTTCAGGGACACTTTGCCGAACTTGACCAATCCGTCTCGCCAGAGTTGGTTAGGGCTTTGGAGTCAAAGCTGGAATCTCTGGGCAAAGAGACGGAGTTCTTCGTCTACCCCGGAACGGTTCACGGCTTTTTCAACGACACCCGTCCGGGACAATACGACCCATCGGCGGCACTGCAGGCATGGGAAAGGACAATAGCGTTTCTCGCCGAGGAGTTGACCTGACGCTTAGAAAATTGTTTCGAATCGTCCATTAGGCGGGTGGGTGTTTTGCAGCCGAGGGTGATTTCGAAGTATGGTTTTTACCATGTCTGAACGATCTAGAAATTTGCCGAGACGATCTTGTCTCTCCGTACCAGGTTCCTCTGAAAGGTTTTTAACCAAGGCACTGTCGATACAGGCCGATATGACCTTTCTGGACCTAGAAGATTCTGTCGCCCCTCTGGAGAAGGAGGCAGCTCGAAGTGCGGTCGCCAAGGCGATCCGCGAGCAGGACTGGGATGAGCGCGTGCTATGCGTGCGGATTAACGCATGGGATACCCGCTGGACCTACGGTGATGTGATAGAGGTTGTCTCCAACGCCGGAGAACGGCTAGATGAGCTGATGCTGCCCAAGGTACAAAGTGCGGCCGAGGTGGTAGCGCTGGACCTTCTGCTGACACAGATCGAAAGGAATGTGGGCCTTCCGATCGGACACATAGGCATAGAGGCGCAGATCGAGACGACCCGTGGCTTGATCAATGTCGAGGAGATATGTGCGGCGTCCCCGAGACTCGAGACGATAATTTTCGGTCCCGCTGACTTCGCCGCTTCGATGGAGATGCCGGTGTTGACGGGTGGCGTGCAGATTTCGGACTATCCGGGAGATCACTTCCACTATGTATTCTCGAAAATCTTGATGGCCGGTAGGGCAAATCAACTCCAGGTCATAGATGGACCATACCTCAAGATAAAAGACTCAGACGGATTGAGGGAGTACGCTAAGCGGACCTCGACTTTGGGTTATGACGGAAAGTGGGCACTCCATCCGGACCAGGTGGCGATCATCAATGAGGTCTATAGCCCCACCCAGGAGCAGTTTGATAAGGCATGGGAGATCCTCGATGCATACAAGTCCGCCACCGAGGGAGACCGCAAGGGTGCGGTCATGTTTGGTGATGAGATGATAGACGAGGCTTCGAGAAAGATGGCTTCGAAGTTTGTCGCTCGAGGCGAAAGGGCCGGACGCAAAAGAAGCGTCAAGTAGGGCCCAAATCTGACCGGCTAACTCGGTCGAGCTGACGGGGAAGTTTATTCCTCCCCGTCAGCGGCCAAGTCTCTTCGCTGAGTCAGACCTGCTGCCTCCCCGGTATCCTGGGCCGACGTTTTTGGGTCTCTCGCGCCAGAAAGCAATCATTAAACCGTAGGCGAGGCTTCAGCTATGAAGGAGCTGGACGGTTTCAGCGACCGCGCTTCAAGGCACCATCCGCTAGAGCATCTGCGGCTTCACCCAGGCGCAGTCCGACGACATCTAACCGGCGCAACAGCTCACGCCGTTTTAGCGACTCGCCATCAATTGGCTCATCAAATAGTTCAGCTAACTGGTGTTGATAGAGCCGACGGGTTAGGCCTGCGGCCTTGCGAGTTGCAAGGGTCGCCAGCCTTACCGAATCCTGGCTTTCGCTAAGCAGAGAGATCGCCGGTTGGAAAGACTCCAGCCCATCGACGAGGGTGTGGGTTAACGGGAGCGCAAAGTCGAGACTAGAGGGCTGATAGAGGTCGACCTCTCGAACGAAATCTCTCAGATTGTCAAGTACGTCGTCGATCGATCGCGAAAGACGAAAGAGATCCTCGACGTCTAGCGGCGCAGTTAATACTCGGCCTAGCTCGGTGACTAAGCGTCCGCGAGCTTCGTCTCCTTCGTGCTCTAACTCACGCATTCTGTCGTGGGCACTGGAGATAGAGATCTGCGAAGCGCTGAGTTCTTCGACTAGATGAGCTCCACTAGTAGTGCATGAAAGCTGTTCACCAAGGAGTGAAATTAGTCGCCCACTCGACCTTCCGGTAAAGTCGCGTGTCGCCCGCGCTCCCCAGCGCTTTAGGGCAGTTGATCGAGCCGTTTTCACTTCCACCTCATTGCCGCAGCGATCAAAGCCGCCACCACTAAGCTCGCAGGCAAGGTAATCAACCAAGCCCCCAAGATCCTAATTACCTCTGACCAGCGGATTCGATTGCGAGCTTCGCTCACCCCGACACCGACAAGTGCCCCAGCCACTGATTGGCTCATCGTTAGCGGGACGCCTATAAGGCTGGCGCTCATGACGACGGCGAAAGACGAGGTCTCCGCTACGAGTGCGTGGCGCAAATGTACCGCCAGAACTCCCTGGCTGAGGGTGGCCGAGATACGACGCAATCCCGTCAAAACTCCAATACCGAACAGCATGGCGACACCGATAACCAACCACCATGGATTCCCGATCAGACTTCCGGAGACGGCGCCGACGGCGACGGCGGAGACTGCGAGCATCTTTTGCCCACCGTTAGCAGAATACGCAAGACACTGCAGGGCGAATGCGACCACATGTAGAGTGCGGGTTCGCCGTGTGACTTGAGACCCTTCTAAGGCCCGCAGCGCTATGCGGGCGATGCCGAAAGCGATTACCATCGCTAAGAGGGGTGCGAGCAAGCCCAGGGCGACGATCTCCATGAGCGTCGATCTACTCACCGGGAGGCCAGAGCCAATTCCGGCTCCTGCTATCGCTCCTATTAGCGCCAGGGTCAAACTTGACGGCAGACCGGCCCGATTAAGGGCGAATATTACACAAAGTGCAGCAAGCGCCGCAGCGAGCAGAGCGGCCTTTCCCGAGCCTGACAGAGAAAACGGGACCAGCCGATGAGTCAGCGTGCCAGCCACTCCCGTACCAAAAAGGAAGAGGGGCCCCACCACGATGGCCCCCAACAAGATCGAAATGCTCGTCATCGGGCGCAATCCAGGGACCCGCAATCCGGCCGCTAATATTGAACTCCCATCGTTCGCACCAGCAGCAATAGCAAACAACGCAGCCACAATAATCAGTAGGTCGGTCATTAACTATTCCTTCGGATCCGTTTACCTTACGTTAGTGTATACGTAACCTATTGTTTACTAGTCGTTAAGTTTATGGTCGGCTTATGTTCACCTTTGGTTAATCATGGAGGGTAAAATCGGCACTCATCAATCTCATTCGGCCAGTTGGCCGGGCGACTTGACGGAAGCGGAGCATCGATTGCTAGCTAGATGCGAGCTGCAATTATCGATCACCACAAGACCAATGAACACGCGACTTTTCATGGCTAGTGGCAGTGGATGCTGGTCTGTGGAGGGTGATCGAGCGCACACCGCTTAGCCGAAGTGCCCCTTCGACTTCTGATAGCCAAAGTAGGACTCGGTAGCTATGTCGGTCCTTGTGTAGAAACCGGTGATCTAGATCCGCCTTTTCGGGCTAAATACTTGGAAGGAGCCTTGAGACTATGTATCCAGCTACCCCAGAACCGAAGAGCAGGGCGAAGAATCTGACCATTTGTGCGCCGCCTACCTTCAGCAGGGCTGCGGTGAAGTTGGACCAGCTCGTATCGAGGGCGGGGAGTATATAGGTCGGAGCGAACCAGAAGATGAAGCCTCCAACGAACGACATCCCGATCAGCCAGAAGCTGATGTGCTTTATTACCTTTTTCCGAGACGGGCTTATGACAAGCGCTATCGCCAGAAACAGAAGAGCTAGGTCCCTCGTTACGGCGAGAATCGTCGATGCGTGTTTCGCATACCAGGAGATGTTGGGTAACTTAGCGCCCGGGATCGTCAGAGTGAGGCCATTGTTCCCGATTGCGGTTGCGGCCTCTTGGGAGTATGGAGCTATCGCCGAAGCCACTATCGCCGAGACTTGCGGGCCACCTATGACTATCGGCTTAGTGGACTGTCCGAGCAGACGGGCTTGGGCTTGTCCCATCGCTGAAGCGAACTCTTGGATTACCGTCGGATTCTTCGAAAAACTCGCCACCGCTTGATCCAGCGACGCCGTAGGTACGTAGTACCCTTGCGGAAGTATTTCGTTGAGCGAAGCCGTTATCGAGTCGGCGATTGCCGACTGGACTGCCTGGTTCTGCAACAGGGTTGAAGCCTGGCTTTGAAGTCGGCCAGTTTGCAGGAGGCTGATCTGGGTCAAGTGTACAAAGATGGCTATAGACCCAAACAACAACCCAAAAGATACCAATAGGGTGCTAAGCAGCCTCCTGATCGTCCTCAACGGTCCTCCTTATATCTGATCCCGGCGGAGGAGAGAGCTAGAGTTCGGGAGGTACTTTGGTCCGCCCGCTTCGTAATAGAAACGTCCACTTGACTCTCAACCTCCCTTGGGAATGGGTACTTTGATAATTCGGGTTTCCAGCCGTTGCCCGATTATACGGTATTTTTAGAGGCTGGTGCCCACAAAGTGGCACCAAGATCAACCCTGGCCCAGGTGTTTTCGACTCGGTTCCGATAGAAACTCCGTTCTATGACCGCTGAGAATCAACCAGCTTTCTCGCTATCACCTTTAGCGCTAGGGTTTCGTCAGCCCCCTCGAAGATCGAAAGGACTCTAGCGTCGACAAAGTACCTACTTACCGGGAACTCCTCGGCGTATCCCATCCCTCCGTGGATTTGCATAGCTTCGCGGGTGACCCATTCGGCTGCTCGGCAGACGTAAGCCTTGGCCATAGAAGCTTCGACCGACCCCTGCCCTTTGGCCATGAGGTTGGCGACATGGTAGGAGAACTGCCTTGATGCCTGGACTATTGCCGCCATCTTGCCTAGTTTCGCCCTCGTAAGCTGGTATTCGATGATTGAGTTCGAGAATACCTTTCGGCCCTTTGCGTATTCCAAGGCGGCTTCGTAGGCGGCTTGCATGACGCCGACGGCTCTCGCTGCGGTCTGTATCCTCCCGTTCTCAAATCCGCCCATCTGGAAGTAGAAGCCCTTGCCCAACCCGGCTTCTCCGCCGATGAGGTTCTCATTTGGAACGTAGAATGATTCGATGGCAACCTCAAAGGAGTGCATTCCTCGGTAGCCAATGGTATCGATCGGCCTCGCCTCAATCCGTCCGCCGCTTGGGTTATCCTTGGATGGCTCTTGGGTGAGGACGAATCCGTGTCCGGAGCCCCTTTCTTTCTCGACGATGAAGAGTGAGAGACCTCGGTGCGACTTAGAGCGGTCCGGGTCAGTCCTCACCAGCAGCATCAACACGTCAGCTCTGCCCGCAAAGGTGCACCAGGTCTTGACACCATTGATTAACCACCCATCTCCACTGCGGGTAGCCGTTGTCGTGAGTCCGGCGACGTCCGAGCCGTAGTCGGGCTCAGTAACCGCAACGGCGTTCATGATCTCTCCCATGGCTAACTTAGGCAGCCAATGGTGCTTCTGCTCCTCGGTTCCACCTTTAACCAGGGCGCGAGCAAGAATCTCCGGTCGGGTGATCAAAGATCCCCCTATCCCTAAAGATCCACGCGAGAGCTCTTCGGTCGCCACCACCATCGCCGTATAGTCATTGCCCGCTTCAGATGCGAACCCACCGTAGGTTTCGGGAATGGATAGACCAAATGCTCCCATCTCGGCGAGTCCAGAGATTATCTCTTCGGGGACATCGCCATTTGTTCTATGGATTTCGTCAGCGACGGGTGCGATCTTTTCGTTGGCGAAGCGACGGAAAGAGTCCTGGACCATTTCGAACTCGGGGTCGAGGTGCCTGGGACCGGGGGTCTCTGCCAAGGACGCCAAGAACTCCGGATCACGGAAATCTCGCAGGAAGTCGTAGGTTTCGGTGAGGACCCCTGGTGTCAGGCCGAATTCAGCCTCTCGCCCGAGGATTCGGGTGGCAAAGTCGTGTATTGCATCTGCGGTGAAAGCGCAAGCAAGTGCCGCCTCAACTTCGCCTTTTGCGCCGTAGTCGAGCAGCGATCGCCCGGCCTCTATACCTGCTGCAGCATGAGAGAGGTCGTAGGCGACTACTTGGTGCTGGTCTAGATCTTGGAAGCTGGCGAGGTGAGCTATCGCGACTTCAACTGCCGTCTTAGCGAACTCAAGTGCGCTAGCGGCCCTTTGCATATCAGGCATGGACATAGCCAATAACAATACCAAAACAGTTCCGAGAGTGCGATTCTCGATACCAGATCGGCCAAAAGCACAAGTTGGATAGGTCGGCTAGCAAAAGTGGTGCGGGCGGGCAGCTCGAAAGGCCTGCGGCTCTGCCACGAATCCTTGGCGGGGGGATTTGAGCTAGCTCGGCTTCTTGGCAACTGCGCAGAGTAGCGGAGGTAACAGGACAGTATCGCCTTTGTCGACTTTGGCCTCTGTCATCTGTTCTAAATAACTGACGACGTCAGACCCGCCAAATCCGCATGGCGCTTCCGCCCAGGTGTCGACGACTTCGAGTCCGGCACCCTGCATCAGTCGAACTAGGTCCAGCCCGATGTCTGGGTGCTTAATGGCCTCGGTATCTACCCGAAGTGGATGGTGACCTACTCGGCCGGAACTCGTCACCGGCTCCTGTGCCACTAGCCAGCCACCCGGCTTTATAATCCTCGCCATTCCTGCTACCGCCTGAGCGGGATCTTCGACTCCCAGCAGTAGGAATCGACAGAAAGCGAGGTCCACCGGCTCTGGCAGTGCCAACTCCTCGGCGGCTTGGGTGATTGCGATGACTTGGGTAAACTGGGCGGCCTTTTCGGCTACCTCATTTCTTCGCTTCGGGTCGATGTCGATTGCGTATACTCTGCCTATATCGCCTACCCAATGGGCCAATTCGATCGCAATATCACCCCCTCCAGCACCGACATCTGCGCACTTTGAGCCGACCGCAAGCTCAATCCGATCGAAGGCAGTTTTTAAGGATCTTCTGTAAACATCATCCCGAAGGCCCATTAGGTCATGAGAATCCATATCCTCACGCTAGTTTGGTCATTCGTGAAGGCTTCCATAATGCTATGTGACTCGGCCCAGGTTGCCGAGGGAAAGTTATATATTCTAGGCGGAGGGTGGTCGGTCACTGGGCCAGGTATGGCACCAATGGCCGTAGCGCTCAGGATTGACGTCGATTGGGCCCAGGCGCCTGAAGCGCACCACTGGGAGCTGTTCTTGGTGGACCAAGATGGTGGAGAAGTCGCCTTCGAGGGTCCCGACGGCGAGATGCAACCGATAGAAGTTAGGGGTGATTTCCAAGTTGGCATTCCGCAGGGAGTCCCAGAAGGATCCGACGTCCCGGTAAATCTAGCGATCAACATGGGACCCCTACCTTTGACCCCGGGTGGAAGATACACCTGGAGGTTGGTGATCAACGGCGAGAGTCGTGAGGATTGGGTGGCAACATTCACTACCAGACCAGTTCCGCTTCAGGCACTTTAGGAGTTTCTTGTGACCGAATACGATAGGCCATTTGGCCGTTATCTCGAGGATTTTGCGGCCGGCGATGTCTATAAGCACTGGCCGGGAAAGACGATAACGGAATATGACGACCACCTTTTCTGCATGATCACCATGAACCATCATCCGCTACATACAAATGACTACTTCGCAAAGAACGATTCCGTACAAGGGAAAAACGTCGTAGTAGGGAATCTCGTCTATTCACTTGCCCTCGGAATGAGCGTCCCGGACGTCTCAGGTGCTGCGATAGCAAATCTGGAGGTCGAAAGCCTCCTGCACAAGAATCCAACATTCCACGGAGACACGATTTACGCCGAGACCCGGGTTCTCGAAGCCCAAGAATCTAAGTCAAGACCAGATCGCGGGATCGTAAAGGTGGAGACCAAGGCGTTCAACCAAGACGGACTCGAGGTTTGCTACTTCAGACGCAAAGTGATGGTATGGAAGAGAGATTTCGCTCCGAAGCGCCATCGGCCCTATGGGGACGGAGTGTGGGAATAGCTCTTATCGGCAGTATAAGAAATTTTCTTTAGCTATTTTTGAAATTTTCTTGCTACTCACAGTGATTATGTGCCACTCTAGGTGTAGGCGGTATGGATGAGTGCCGGAGTGGAGGAGAAAACGGATGAGGCGAGTTGGCACCACCTTGGCAATTGGAGTGATCCTGGTTGGACTGGTGACAGGGATGACTCTCCGCTTGCTGACCGGACACCCGTCTATTGCATTCAAAAACTC
>JABEUM010000042.1 GCA_013044475.1 Acidimicrobiaceae bacterium
ATATCGAATAGCGATACGCTAGGCCTCGAGGTAAAATTCGAAAGAACAAGTTTGGCCATAGGCGCACTAATGAACGTCTAATGCGTGAACTTATTTCTCTTAATGCAAGACTTCTGGACAACAAATAATTACGATTGTTCCTTGCGAAAAGCGTTGGTTAGGGCGCTCTTGAGTTTTGCTGATTTACATCTCGTATGGAGTTGCAAGAGTGTGTAGTGTCCGATGCTTATCCAGGTGAGAGCGAGGAGTTGGGCAGTTGCCCTATGACATGATCGATCTCAGGGAGCTTGCCTAGAGCTTGTATTGCCGGAAACCAATCAGTTTATTAGAAAAAAGACTGCTATCTCCTTTTTGACTAGGGGCCTTGGACTGAAAGCGAAGCGGTCTTCAACACTTGGTCTAAGTATTAGCTTCCGGTACTCTTTTTAGTTATTTTCTAAAGTGGGTAATTGAGGTGCCGTTAACTCTCTAGGTGTACGGGTTGTGCCGTGTCCCAACAAGGAGGAATGCGATGACCATTGCGGCAACGAATGGGCGCTCTGGCAAGTTACAGGACGACGCTAGCGTGGTTGACGAAGAAGCGAACGATTCCGCAAGTAACAGTGAGACGTCGCCGCCATCTGCCTCCAGTGGCGGGGGAGCTAAAGCTTCAACCCGTAAAGCAACTCAACCAAGTTCGGACAAGGGCGCCCTGGATGGCTTTGTCACTATCCCGAGAGATGAGCTTAACGAGCTTCGCGGGAAGCTAGAGGCTATCTCCAAGTCACAGGCGATGATCGAGTTGAACCTTGACGGAACGATTATCACCGCTAATGACAACTTCCTCACCACGTTGGGTTACGGTCTCAATGAGATCAAGGGTCGCCACCATAGGATGTTCGTCGATCCAGAGTACGGGCGTTCGGCTGAATATGAGAAGGTCTGGGAGGGTTTTCGGAAAGGCGAGGTCAAGGTCGGCGAGTTCAAGCGCGTTGGCAAGGGCGGCCGAGAAGTCTGGTTGCACGGTGCGTATAACCCAATTTTCGACGTCGACGGCAAGCCATTCAAGGTTATCGAGTATGCCACCGATGTAACGACCCAAGTCGCACAACGCATCCAGCTCCAAGAGGGCATAAAGGATGTAATGTCAATTGCAGAGGGCGTAACTGAGTCTGCCTCTGAGATGGCGGCTTTAAGTGAGCAGATGGGGGCTAATTCGACCGAGGCCTCAGCTCAGGCGGAAGCGGTGAGTTCTGCGGCCGAGCAGGTAAGCGCTAACCTTCAGACCGTGTCTGCGGCGGCAGAGGAGTTGGCGACTTCAATTGTAACTGTCGCTAATAATGCTTCTGATGCTGCTCGAGTGGCGGGTACCGCAGTGGAGGCGGCCGAATCTACCAAGCTGACAATGGATAGGCTCGGAACCTCATCCCGTGAGATCTCGACGGTCATCAAGGTGATTACATCGATTGCCCAGCAGACCAACCTGCTGGCGCTAAATGCGACGATAGAAGCCGCCCGGGCTGGCGAGTCTGGCAAGGGATTTGCCGTCGTTGCTAACGAAGTGAAGGAACTGGCCAAGCAGACTGCACAGGCGACCGAAGATATAGGACGTAGGATCGAAACGACCCAATCCGATACCGCTGAGGCTGTCAATGCCATCAACGAGATCGCCCATATCATCGACCAGATCAACGCGATTTCTGGAACTATTGCCGAAGCAGTCAAAGAGCAGCAGTCCACCACTGGGGCCATAGCCCAGAATATCTCCGAAGCGGCGGTTGGCTCTGGCGAGATAGCTCGCAACATCACGGGTGTAGCCCAGGCTGCTGAAAGCACTTCAAAGGCTGTCTCTAAGAACCAAGAGCACACGATGGGTCTTATCCAGGTCTCCTCTGAACTTCGCGCAGTGGCGGAGAAGCTGAGGAGCGCTAGTTGAGCCGCTCATTCGAGCATTCACATCGCCTGAATGATTGGGTAGCCGCCCCTTCTGGCGATCCATGCGGCGCTTTAGATGATCATAAGACGAACATGGGGTGCGAGCGATGACCCAAGATGACGATCTTGCCGAAGTAATAGGCGAGTTTCTTGTAGAATCTGGCGAGGGACTAGATGCCCTCGACCAGGCCTTTGTCGAGCTAGAACACGATCCGACGGATGCGGGAAACCTCGCGTTCGTCTTTAGGACCATCCATAGCATCAAAGGTGCCAGCGGATTTTTGGGATTCCAGAATCTGGAGAAGGTTACCCATTCTGCGGAGAACCTACTTTCGCAGTTGCGAGATGCGACCCTGCTGCTCACGCCTGAGATCACCACAGTTTTGCTTTTAGCGGTGGATGCCGTTAGACAGATGCTTTTGAATATCGAGCAGAGTGGCGCTGACGGAGATGCAGACCATAGCGAGTTAATACGCTCCATGGAAGCACTGAGCCATCGACCAGAGGTTGGTGCGGAATCTAAAGCCCCGAGCCACAAGGAGCCGTCGATCGCCCCGGTGGCGAGCGAAGCTCAGGACATCACCGCTGATTCCAATGGCGAAGAGTTCTCAGACGTCGACGAAAATAAGAGCGTCGGCGAACTACTCGTGCAAGCCGGGAGGGCGAAGCCGGAAGAGGTGCAGGCCGCATTGGAGGCACAACTCGCCGGAGATCCTCGCCATGTCGGTGAGATCCTCGTCGAGAGGGGGGCGCTCGACTCCTCTGACGTCGTGGAAGCGCTCAACAACCAACGCAAAGAAGCTGGGCCAACGGTTAATAACTCGACCATTCGGATCGATGTAGCGCTGATCGACCGACTGATGAATCTGGTTGGCGAACTCGTCTTGGCTAGAAATCAGGTTCTGCAATTCACCGCAAATCAACCAGACAGCGCGCTAGTGGAGACGACTCAGAGACTCAATCTGATTACAACTGAGCTGCAAGCTGGCGTGATGAAGACTCGTATGCAGCCGATAGGGAACGTATGGTCTAAGTTCCCAAGGGTCGTACGTGATCTCAGCCTTTCGGTCGGCAAGAAGGTCAAGCTCTACATGGAAGGTGCTGAGACAGAACTCGACAAGACGATCATTGAGGCTGTCAAAGATCCGCTTACGCACCTAGTTCGAAATGCTATCGATCACGGCCTAGAGTCGCCAGAGGTGAGAGCGGCTGCGGGTAAACCGGTCGACGGTACCCTGAGCTTGCGGGCTTTTCACGAAGGCGGCCATGTCAACATCGAGATCAGTGACGACGGCTCAGGGATCGATAGCGAACGGATCAAGGCCAAGGCTATCTCTTCCGGGCTAATCTCGGCGGAGCAAGCGGCCAAGCTTTCCGAAAGAGATGCGTCAGCGTTAATCTTCCTGCCAGGACTTACAACGGCGACTGCGGTCACGAACATCTCGGGCAGAGGTGTTGGAATGGATGTGGTCAAGACCAACATTGAGAAGATCGGTGGAGTCATGGACATCCATTCGGTTAGGGGTGTTGGCACGACATTTCGTATCAAGATTCCGCTAACACTTGCGATCATCCCGGCACTGATCGTGACCACCGCAGGCAACCGTTATCTGATTCCTCAGGTGAACCTGGTTGAACTCGTCCGCCTCGAAGCTGATCAGGCACTCTCGAACATCGAAAAGATCCACAATGCTCCAGTCGTTCGGTTGAGGGATAGGCTCCTGCCATTGGTCGATTTAGCGGATGTGCTGAAGACCCCGAAAAAGAGCCAGGTATCGTCGTCTTTGGACGACGACGAGGTAGAAGTAGATCCTCGCTTGAAGCCCGTAAACATTGTCGTACTGCAGGCCGATGATAACCAGTTCGGTTTGATAGTCGACGAGGTTTTGGACACCGAAGAGATAGTCGTCAAGCCTATGGGTCGACAGATCAAAAATATTCCGGCATTTGCTGGGGCGACGATAATGGGTGATGGCCGAGTGGCACTAATCATCGACGTTATGGGCTTGGCCCAAGAGTCAGGAGTGATAGCTCAAAGCAGAGACCGTTCCGCCGGGGAAACCCATACAACGACGGTCGAAGAGATGGCCTCCACCCAGCCCATGCTCGTGCTCGGGGTTGGATCGACTTCGCGTGCCGCTATACCGCTTTCGGCGGTGGATCGCCTCGAGGAGTTTGCTCGGGATATCATTGAGTCCACCGGAGGCAAAGACGTGGTGCAGTACAGGGGGAGCATTCTCCCGCTCGCATACGTGTCTCAGATCCTCAATGTTCCGTCAAGTAGCGATGAAGTTGATGTCTTAGAGGTCGTAGTGCACACGAGCAATGGTGCAAGCGTCGGGATTGTATGCGATTCGATAGTTGACATTATCGATGAGTCCATTAATTTACAAGCTACGGATTCGCGGCCAGGCGTTACGGGAGTGGCCGTGATAGATGGAAGGGTTACGGACGTGTTGGACGTAGATTTCATAGCTGACTCGGTCAGATTAAGCGGACCAAGCAGGTCCAAGTCATATGCAGCGGTGGCATCATGAGTATCCCGACCCAAAGCCAGTACTGCACCTTCTACGTTGCCGATCACCTCTTTGGAGTTGGCGTTAGTGAGATACAAGAGGTGATTCGATATCAGGATGTCACCCACGTACCTTTAGCGGCGCATTCCGTCGAAGGATTGATAAATCTTCGTGGACAGATTGTAACGGCAATAGATTTAAGAAGGCAACTAGCTCTTCCCGAGCGCTCCGATGACTCGCTTCCGCTAAATGTCGTGGTGCGCACCGAAGATGGACCCGTTAGTCTTCTGGTAGATGAAATAGGCGATGTAGTCGATATCGACGAGTCGACTTGGGAGGCCACTCCTCCCACGGTTGGGGGTCGGATCGGAGATCTGGTTCAGGGTGTGTATAAGTTGCAGAATGAACTCCTTTTAGTTTTAGCTACGGATCGTGCTGTCGATGTAGGTGCATCAGCAGGTATTTGATCGTGACAATAGAGCAGCGGGCGGTTATCGACAGTGGTCCGCCTAGTCAAACTGATGAGGTCGACGACAGGATAAAAGTCCTGGTCGTCGATGATACGGTAACGATCAGACGCCTTGTTTCCAACGCGCTAGATGCCGAGGATGACATCGTGGTGGTGGGGACGGCATCCAACGGTCGTTCCGCGCTATCCAAGATCGAGCAACTCAAGCCAGATGTAGTCACACTTGATGTCGAGATGCCAGATATGGATGGACTTCAGACTTTGGCAGCGCTGCGGGATGCTCGCAGTGCAGTTCCGGTGATAATGTTTTCGACTCTGACCGCGCGCGGGGCAAGGGCGACTATCGAGGCCTTAGCGCTGGGAGCGGCGGACTACACAACTAAACCATCGAGCGGCAATATCACCGAGTCGATGAAACTGATTCGTGAAGACCTGGTACCTAAGGTTCGTTCACTAGCCAAGCGCAAGGCTGGAAGTAGATCGCCAAGACGGTTTGTCCCCGCTGCCCCTACCGGGGACCAAGACAAGCCTGAAGTTAAACAGCCTTCGATCTATGAGCTCAAGAAACGTCCGATCCAACTCAGGCGGGCACCCATTGTTGCCAGGCCTGTCGACATTATTGCAATCGGTGTGTCCACGGGTGGACCAAACGCCTTATCCGTGATGCTGCCGCAGCTCCCAAAGAGCGTCGAAGTGCCGATAGTTATAGTTCAGCACATGCCTCCGATGTTTACGTCGCTCCTCGCCGAGCGATTGTCGACCCACTGCAATATCCCGGTAGTTGAAGTGGATACTCCGAGACCGCTGCTGGGTGGGATGATGTATGTAGCTCCCGGGGGCAGACACATGGTAGTCGAGCGACGGGGCCAGGATAAGTGGCTCAGTCTCAATGACGACCCTCCGGAGAACTCGTGTAGGCCAGCGGTCGATGTACTGTTTCGCTCAGTAGCCCAGGAGTACGGAGCTGGGGTACTGGGAGTAATCCTAACCGGGATGGGTCATGACGGAATGGTCGGCTGCGAGTCGATATGCCAGGCCGGCGGGAGAGTCATAGTCCAAGACGAGGCGACTTCTGTGGTGTGGGGAATGCCGGGATCTGTCGCAAGTGGTGGCTTTGCCGAAGCAATCCTGCCGATTGAAGAGATCGCAGACGAAATCACCAAACGAAGTGCTTATAGGTCTCCCCATCGATCATCTCAGAGCAAGGACGAATCAGAGTAACTGTCGAGGCCGGTTAAACCCCACCGAAAGACTTGGGCAGCGTAGGTCAACTGCAGCCCGAAGATCGTTTTACCAATGGTGCGCATTTTGGTGATTCTTTCGGTAGCCAAAACCACTTGCCCCTCAAAAGCTCGGCCGGGAAGGGCTACCCCTTACAGGTGCCTTCGAGATACATAACTTTAACATTCGAAATAGGGTTTGAGCAGCAGCTATTAACAATGCCGTAATATAATCGTATTTTTTACGAAACATCTCACCCGTAGGTTGGCCTAAGCGCCAAGGTCACATTTGACGCTTTTTATCAGCCGGAGGGAAATATGCACTATAGTACAGGAGATACGGCCTGGGTATTACTCAGTGCCGCGCTGGTGCTTTTTATGACTCCTGGCCTGGCCTTCTTCTATGGCGGAATGGTTCGCTCTAAGAATGTCCTGGGCATGTTGATGCAGAATTTCACTACCATTGCGGTTGTAAGTCTCGTTTGGGTCTTCGTATCCTATTCTTTGGCTTTCGGACCTGATATAGGCGGGAAAGGTCTGCTTGGGAGTCTTCACTTTTTTGCGCTTGCACATGCGACCCAGCAAGTGCCGGGCTATAGCGGGCACCTTGCGCAACACATTCCGCCGCTAGCATTTGTCATTTTTCAAATGATGTTCGCCATTATCACTGCGGCCCTTATCACCGGCTCCACTGCTGATCGGATGAGATTTGGCCCATTCATAGTGCTGATTGTCCTCTGGTCCTTGTTCGTGTACGCTCCCATTGCTCACTGGTCTTTTTCGCCAAATGGTTGGTTGTACAAACTAGGAACCGAGGATTTCGCCGGTGGGACCGTGGTCGAGATAAATGCCGGTGCGGCAGGACTAGCCGTAGCGATGGTAATTGGACGGAGGCGAGGCTGGCCGAAGTCTCAGATGCCACCTCATAACGTTCCCCTTACCCTAGTAGGAGCGGGAATCTTATGGTTTGGCTGGTACGGATTCAATGCTGGCTCGGCACTCGCTGCAAACAATCTCGCCGCCCACGCTTTTTTGAACACCAATACTGCAGGAGCAGCAGCCCTTCTCGGATGGATTGTGGTGGAGAAGATTCGGGGTGGCAAGTCGACAATTCTTGGGGCGGCGTCCGGGGCGGTAGCCGGACTGGTGGCGATTACGCCATCGTGTGGATTCGTAGACATATATGGCGCCACGGTTATTGGGTTGGCGGCGGGAGTCATTTGCGCCTACGCGGTCTCCCTAAAGTACAAGTATCGACTCGATGATTCACTCGACGTTGGCGGGGTACACCTAGTCGGCGGGATAATCGGGACACTTTTAATCGGCCTGTTCGGTACGTCGGCCATCGGCGGAGTAAACGGATTGCTCTATGGTGGCGGCGGTGTCCTCTTAATGCACCAGACCGTAGCGGTCTTGGCTTCAGGAGCTTATTCATTCGCTGCGTCATGGATTCTGGCCAAGATTGTCGACAAGATTATGGGTCTGCGGGTGACTGCGGATCAGGAGCTGGAAGGCTTGGATACCGCCCTTCATGCGGAATCTGCCTATGACTTTGAGGGACTACTTCGCTCGTTCGGAAAATGAGAAGCCGATATCGATGAATCTCGGGCCGCCAAAACGAGGATGATGTTCCTATACGGATAGAAAGTGTCTAGCCTTCGGAGCAACAAGTTGACGCGAGAGCCTCAGCGACTTCGGTCGGAGTCGTTGAGGCTATAGACCTTAGGAGTTAGCGGTGGCTTCTGAAAACCAGCTGGAGAGCATTGTGGCTACCTACGTCGACGATAGGGCGACGCTTGCCCAGGGTGTCTGGTCGGAACCTGGAGCCATGGAATCGATGACGAAGCTTTCAGATGATTTCTTAAAGACTTTGTCTCTAGAGATACCGGGAATTTCCCTGCTGGCTGTTGGCGGGTATGGACGCGGAGAGCTAGGACCGTACTCGGATCTCGATGTCGTAGTGCTTCATAATCGGAAACAGGCACCAGAGGAAGTTACTGCATCCTTGTGGTACCCAATTTGGGATTCAAAGGTCTCTCTCGATTACTCCGTTCGAAATGTTACTGAGGCTATGCGAGCGGCTGTCGAGGACCCAAGAGTATTGATCGGTCTGTTGGACGCCAGATTGATCTGCGGTGATACCGGGCTCGCCGGAGAGTTGGATGAAAAGATTCAGAAGCGATTTCGAACAAAAGCTTCCGAGTACATCGCGATCTTCCTCGAGCAGGCTGAAGAGCGACGGCTGGCCTCGGGAGAACTCGCCTTCTTGTTGGAACCTGACTTGAAAGAGTCACGAGGTGGGCTACGGGATTTGGTGAATCTGACCCATCTTCAAGTCCTTGAGCATTCAGCTCAAAGCGACAGAAGTTTCCTTTTTTACTGCAACCAGTTGCTTCTCCGAACAAGAAATCTTGCCCAGCGGGCGGCTGGTAAGTCGAACAATCGCCTGATTCTACAGGACCAAGATGCAATAGCAACAGCACTAGGCCTCTCTGGAGGTGACGAACTGATGTCTAAGGTTTCGGAGGCAGGAAGATTCGTATCCCGATCCCTCGATGAGTTCGCAGGTGTAGGTGGTAGGCGCGGATCCCGACGCCGTATTTCCCTACTTTATGAGGAGGTTCCTGCCGGCATCTTTCGTCAGGGAGGAAAAATTTGCGTGGACGAAGGGCTGCTTCTCGAACCCGATGCTCAACTGGTTCTGCGGGTTGCGGCGCTCTCTCAAGCAATAGGCGTCCCGATAAGAGTCGACGCTTTGCAGTACTTCGCCAAGAAGGTCGGGCCATGTGAGTCTAGCTGGGAAGCTTCAACCTCCAGGGCGCTCGTTTCCCTTCTTTCTAGTGGACAAAGCTTGATCGGAATAATGGAGCGTTTGGACCATTTCGGCCTATTGGAACGGGTCATTCCGGAGTGGACGAAGGTCAGGGGGCTTCCGCAACGCAACGCTTACCACACCTTTACCGTCGACCGACATCTAGTTGAGACGGTGGTCGCTGCTGGAAACCTTCGCAGGCAGGTGAAACGTCCAGACTTGCTGGTGATTGCCGCTTTGTTGCACGACATCGGCAAGGGATACGGGGGCGACCACAGCGTCGTCGGAGCCGAGCTGGCCGAGAGAATTGCCCTACGTATCGGTCTTAGGGGATATGAAGCAGAAGTTGTTGTCAGGTTAGTTAGAAACCACCTGCTTCTTGCGGATACAGCAACTCGACGGGATATTAGAGATCCTGCGGTTGTCCTGTTGGTGGCGGATTCTGTCGGCGACCAACTCACTTTGGACCTTTTGCTAGCCTTGACGAAGGCTGACGCTCAGGCAACCGGCCACCTGGCATGGTCTGACTGGAAAGCAGAGCTCGTCGAGCAGCTATATCGCTCCGTCTCCGGATACCTCGAGAGCGGTGAAGTTTTGACCTTCGATGATTTCCCCGGCTTACTTGGTAGGGAATTGATGGAGCAATTTAGCGGCGACCTGATGGTCAAATCGGCGGGTGAGGAGGTTTGGGTAGTAGCCGCCGATCAGATGGGACTCTTGTCTAAGGTGACTGGAGTACTAACTGTTCTCGGGCTGAATGTGCTCAGTGCTGAAGTGTACTCCGAGAATGGAGTCGCTCTCGAGCACTTGAGAGTTGTAGCACCCCACTCCCGCGAGATCCGATGGTCTCGATTTAGGACAGAGTTAGAGGGCGCTCTGCTGAAAACTGGCTACCTCGAAGAGAGGCTAAGCGAGAAGACGGCGAATGTCCGAAATCGCAGGAAGGTGGCCGAGTCGGCTAAAATTCATCCTCGAGTATCACTCGAGGGCAGCGAAGGGTCGCGGTCCCTCGTCGTTGAGGTCTGTGGTCCCGATTCTTTTGGCCTTATCCACCGTTTGACAGCGACACTGGCTTCGTTCAATTTGGATATCGTCCGGGCGAATCTTGTGACCCTCGGTGATGACGTCATTGATACCTTTTACGCTCTGGGTCCGTCCGAGCATCAGTTCTATCTCGCTAGTGATCAGAAGTTACTGAAAGAAGGGCTTATCCGCGCTCTGAATGCCGACCATTCGATCAAGTAAGGACCGTTCAAGAGGAGGCCTTCGAGTAGCCGATGACCGCCGCAAGTTAAGACGAACTAAGCGCCCGATTTACCTACTTTGCATGAAGTGTCTGGCGGGCCCCAGAAAACTCGTTGAGAAATTCGACTCGCGAAAGCTATGGATCGGTTTGAATCAGTCGAGTTGCAAGTTCCCTCAGGTGCGCTTCGGCAAGAAGAATCTCCTTGGGAATTTTTGACCTGACGCATTATGATGATTTGCGAAACAGAAGACCAAACTAAGAGAATCTCAGGCTTCAGTTGCAAAGTCCTAGTTAGCTATGCGGTGGTTGTTAGATGGTCGGCGCCGAAAACTGGCGACTTTAGCGAGCTCACGAAGCGATTCGGTCTAATTCGGCCAGATCCTTCTCGGGAATATTCAGACTGGCACCACCTACGTTCTCGCGGAGATGGGCGACGGAGGACGTGCCGGGGATGAGCAGAATGTTCGGGGAACGCTGGAGGAGCCAGGCTAGCGCCACTGCCATAGCAGTGGTGTCAAGGCGTTTTGCTACTGAATCGAGGGTGTCGGACTGCAGCGGGGTGAAGCCACCAAGGGGAAAGTAGGGGACATAGGCAATGCCCTGGGCTGCGAGGGAGTCAATTAGTTCATCGTCATTACGGTGGGCAACATTATAGAAGTTCTGGACGCACACAATCGGAACGATCGACTGTGCTTCGACGATCTGCTCGGCGGTCACATTGCTGACGCCTAAGTGTCTGATTAGACCTTCTTGTTGAAGCTTGGCAAGCACTGTGAAGGGTTCGGCGATCGAAGCTGAGGTGGGGCTGTCGAATCCCCCGACGCGAAGGTTGACGACGTCGAGAGTTTCCAACCCCAGATGGTCTAGGTTGTCGAGCACCGCCTGGCGCAGCTGTGCGGGATCCAGCGCTATAGGCCAGCCGCCATCTGCGTCACGTAGAGCGCCAACCTTGGTAACGATGTGGAGTCCGTTCGGATATGGATGCAAGGCTTCTTTGATGAGCTTGTTGGTCAAGTAGGGTCCGTAGAAGTCGCTGGTGTCGATGTGGTTGATGCCCAACTCGATAACCTCGTGCAACATTGCAACAGCTTCGTCATGGTCGGCTGGTGGGCCAAACACGTGAGGACCGGCCAGCTGCATAGCGCCATATCCCATGCGACCAACCGTCAGGTCCTCGGCCATCTTGAACTCGCCACCTGGCAGGCTGTGTGTCGCCATGGGAACTCCAATCGTCTTTGTTTCTGTTCTACAAAGTCATAGTAAGCCATATAACGAATTGCGCGGCTGTGCCCAATGGATCATGGGTTCCGAGGTCACGCCAAGAACCTCTAATGCGATGGATGGAGCAAATGGAGGCAAGTTGCTGTTTGTTTGCCGGTATGGAAACCTCGCTAAACAGTGGATGGTACTCAATTAAAACGCTTGTCCTAATCGAAGTAGCCGCATGGACGATAGGAGCACATCTAGCTACCTTGCGCCGATGAGTGAATCACGGACGGATAGAACTGACTGAGAGAAGCAACGGGGTGAAGGTCGCTGCAACCCTTCGGAGCGTCGCCGTCTGGTTCCTCATTTAGCCCCGTAGTCGAGGGTGAGTATTGCCTATGCGCGAGTATCGAAGGCCAGATCAAAGGGTGATCTGGTTCGCCAGCTGGTCCTTTTTGGGATCTATCGCGCGTAAACTGCGGGACCTGTGAGGCTATTTCTGACTTGGGATCTGGGCACTAGGCCGCAAATAGCGACTCAAGCAGCTCATAGTCTCCAGGGTCTGATCGGGGGGCATCCGTCGTTCGGTAATCGGCCACAAGGATTGGTCGCTTCGTTTCGGGTCAGAACTTGCCGTCTTCTTCTGTGAGCAGCTCTCTTGCGCAGTATTAACCACCAACGTCAGCGAGGATGCAACGTTCGAGAAAGATCTCGTAGGCGACGTGACTGCGATCGTAACTGTTATCTCGGCGCGGCACTGTAGCTTTAGAATTTATGAGGTAATGGAGCAGATCTGGGAGATAGCCCAAGAAGTCGATTCAACAAAGAGTTGGCAATGGTCATTTAGCTATCCCTACCTATGGCCATGATAATTCATAGCGCAGCCAGCGTTTTTGCACGCGCGTGGCCACGATGCCTCATTTGGGACTTAATAGCCAGAACTTAAGTTTCCGTCCAAGGAGAGGGGAACCACGTCACTATCTCAGTAGGAGTCCTTGCACGGGCTTACAACGGGGTGCTATGCGGACCATGCCCGGCTGGTGAGATGTCGAAGGCCTGACGAATATTAAAAGACTTCGGCTGGAACGTCAGATTGCTCGGAACGGCATTCAAGCAGTCAAGGGGGATGGAGAGTGATCGCCTCGTCCGGCTCTACCTCCTGGGAGAGGTGTCTGAGGTCGGTATCTGGTTCAGCGATGTGGCTCTGACCCTGTGTAGGTCATGCTTTGCGGTTGAGCCACTCTGGATTCACCTTTCGTCCGAAGAGATCCGATTACGGCAGTACTGAGTTCTGAGAGTTCTTCGACAGATGCTTTTCCAACTCAGCGAGTTTGTGGTTCAGGGTTTCGAACTGGGCGGCAAGGATAGTATTCTGATCTCCGAGAGGCGCTGCCTCTTCTCGGAGTGAGTCATTCTCAGCGCTTAGTGTCTCATTCTCCACCTCGAAATCTATAGGCCTACGCGCTGAGTCGTCTTATATGGACTGTCGCTGGTCACCGGTCCAGCCCGACCTGAGTCACAAAGCGAATCCGCAGGCTGGGGACTTATCCGTATTGCATTTGAGGCGCTGGATTTGGCTGTGTAGCGGTGTAGGAGTTGAATTCGACAGGACGGAGGGTAATCATCACTGCAAAATAGCTGAACTGGGGGATCATGCGGCCCTAAGGTGGCCCCTATGGAGGTTACTCATGAAGCATTTCGACGTCGTACTCTTGGGAGGTGGATCGGCCGCCGAATGGATCTGGTCGCATCTTCCAGGAAAATCAGTAGCTGTGGTGGAGGCAAATCGGGTAGGTGGCGAGTGTCCTTTTGTCTCTTGTGTTCCCTCCAAGGCACTCCTTCGATCGGCGCAGGTGCGCAGGCTCGTTATGGAGGCGCACCGGCTAGGAGCATCCTCCTTCCCGCTAGTTCTCGACGATCCAACGAAAGCATTCGCGGCTGCAGTTCTGCGGCGAGATCGCATCGTAGATCAGCGAGACGATAGCGAAAATGAAGCGCAACTCGCAGAATCCGGTGCTCGCCTATATCGGGGGCGTGGTCGGATCCAGGGCCCTGGTCGCCTAATTGTTGAAGACGACAAAGGAGTTTTAGAGGAGATCTCCTATAGCGAACTCGTCCTCGCTACTGGATCTTCACCGGTGGTACCGCCGATCCCGGGACTGGAACTTGTGCCGACGTGGAGGAGCGATGAAGCGCTGAGTTCTTCGGAGCTTCCGACGCCGTTGGCCGTCATGGGCGGGGGAGCGGTAGGTTGTGAGCTCGCTCAGGTGTACGCTACGTTCGGCTCCAAAGTCACCATTATTGAGGCGGCTGAGCACCTACTTCCCCGGGAGGATTCCGCCGTTGGGCGCATCCTTGCTGAGGCGTTGCAACGATCAGGAGTCAACTTACTTATGGGTACGAAGCTAATCAAAGCAGAGCCTCATGAGGTTGGAGCCTTACTGACACTCGATACTGGAGACCAACTCCAGGCAGCTCGAGTTCTCGTTGCTGTGGGCCGTCGTCCAAATATCGACAACATTGGTCTCGAGACGCTTGGTATGACCCTTGACGGCAACACGTTGGAGGTCGACGCTCAAGGTCGAGTCGCTGGCGTCGACCACCTTTGGGCGGCTGGAGACGTCACTGCTATTGCGCCCTTCACACACACCGCAAAGTATCAAGGGCGGATCGTTGCACAAAACCTGAGAGGCGAAGCGAGGCGTGCGGACTATCGAGCTATTCCTCGATGTGTCTATACCGACCCGCCGGTGGCAGCGGTTGGCCTGACACCGGACGAAGCGCGCTCTTTGGGCTTAGAGATACGTGAAGCATCGATGCCCCTAAAGGATACGGCCCGGGCTGCTTCGGATGGAACCGACGTTGGTATGGTGAAACTGATAGAGGACATACAGCGAGGTGTACTCGTGGGTGCGGCAATTATAGGTCAGGGTGCAGATGAGATGATTGTGGAGGCAGCTCTGGCCATTCGGGCAGAGCTGCCGGTCTCGCTCCTCGCTGACCTCGTGCATGCATTTCCCACCTATGGCGAAGCCTACGAAGTTCCGCTAATGCGGCTGGAAGGTCTTGAGGAGTGAGACTCCTTCTTTCGATGATGACGCACTGCCAGCTGAGAGGTGGTCTAGTTCATTGCGCTATCGCTTCGCAGCGCAAGGATGCCATTGCACCGTGATCTCATCGGTTGCTCCGGTTGCCTCTCCCTATCGATGGCCACTTTGACTAAGGAATTCACCAGTGCCTGACCTTACTTTGAAGATCGGGTAATGAGGCAAGGACTGGGTATAGCTGATGTTAGCTCTTTGCTTTTTCGAGCCATGTAACTTGCAGATGGTGGATTCAAAATCGATGTCAGTTGTCAACTGGTTGTCCTTCTGTCCTGCTCCAATCCAAAAGGCCCTCTCCAATGCGGTGTCTGTACCCAGCTCCTACTGAGGCGTACGAATCTGAACGATCGCAAAAAGATCCCTCCGGCTGAAGTGGACATCACCTTGTGACCGAATTCTGCTCCTGTTGCTCAATCACCAAGAATTCCTGAATGGTCGATATGGATCACATCAGCTGCTTAATGGACTTGATGTGAAGATCTTGGCTCCTGGATTGGCTCTTCCTGCCCGCATTCCAAGCCACCTCGGACTCGATCAGTTCTGCGAGCACAAGGTGGCGAGACACCCCAGCGACCATGAGAAGTTCGGTCTTTGGATGCGAGATTCGGATCATCGAAAGCTACTTGGATGCCTTTGAGACGAAGATATGGTAAACCTGCAGTCAGTGCCCTTTCGTTGGCAGGTCTGGCAGGTCGTGCAATTACCGTCCTACCAGCCTAAGGGGCATTCCCTCTTCGAACCGGACATCATATTTGCGGTGGGTGTATGGCGCATCGAGGCCAATCCTGTCAAGCCCTTGTCGAAGCCAAAGCCGGGGAGGTCGGCCCGCTTTGCTCGGCTTGAGCCATTCGGCCTGGGTGGACAAAGGAGCTTGTGCGACTAAAACTTAGCGATTTGGGTGCGCTAGTGCCGGGTTCCAGTCAATAACGATTGTGGTTCGAGACGCACCCTTTAGGCTGGGAGTGAGGGGCACGAAGAGGTGTTCAAAAGGAGCGGCGATATATGGAGATCATCCGAAATCCCGACGGGAGCCTGGTTGTACCTATTCCGGAGGTGCGGCATCACGAAGGTGGCGACGCAGCTAACGTTCCGACCAGTGACAGCGCTGGCGAGGTCGCCGAACCAACGACTCGGCTGTTGCATCCCGGTGAAGGAGGCTATAGCGAGGCTCTTGCCGAATGGGATCTTCAACAAAATCCCGATCGCGCCACCGCAGTCTCCACCGCAAGTGGGCGAGATGAAGCGATGACCGTCGTGCATACTCTCGCCGAATCGCCCGACCACGACGTTGCTGGCGCGCTCAAAGACGTTCACGACTCCGAAGCGAGCGGCGAGGCGTTGCGACACGTGCTGATTGGGGGGACTCACTCGGTCGAGGCCTTCTCTGAAGAGGTAGCGGAAGCCGAAGGGGGCGAACCCCTCCCAGCTCACAAGATGACCAAGATCATTGGTGAAGTCTTAGCTGAGCTGGATAAGTAATCGGTCAAACCAAAGGCCACATAGGTTCTGACCTGGCAGTTCTTTGATGAATTCCACGCGAAACCCAGCTCAGCGCCGGATTACTTGAATCTCAGGAAATCAAAGTTAGGGGCTAGGCAACAGTCTTATCAGCTTTAACGGACCTCTTTAGAACCCAGCAGTAGTGAAGACCCCACGCCACCGCAGAACCCCTACATCGATCTGTGGAACGCACTCAACAATCGTTCTCAGACAGCTATGACCCCGTACTTTCTATTGCAGATTTGAAAAGAGCTGCATTGGAAAGTGTTTATCTAACAGTATCGCTATCCCAGGACCGATTGTTAGGGTCCCCCATATTTAGAACGTTAGACTTATTTGCTAGAAAGAAGGCGTCTTATGGACCGAATCAACCTTCGAGGTAGGCTCAAGAAACCACCCGTCATCGCCGGACTTGTTGTGTTGTTGTTGGCTGCTACTGGGACATTCGTCGCTTTGTCGGTCGCCTCCTCCGGCGCCACTCCAGCAATTCTGCCAGCGATTCCGCCCAAGAATGTCACCTTCCCTAACGTGACGTCACCACCACCACGCTGTCCAGCCGGTCAGTTGTATAAACCAGCAGGACCGCTATGTATCGACGGTGTAAACATCAAAGCAGCACCTGCGGGATGGCCTAATCAGAAGTTGAATGCGTGGTATCTACCACAGGAAGAAGTGGCCTTCGCTAGGACCCAGCCACCGAGGGAACCCTACGTCCCACCGAATACTCCCGGGTTACTCAAAGAGGCAAATGGGACGTATGCGGTGGTCGTGACTTTCGGACCTAAGGTCAGCAAGATTTTTCCAGACTCCTTGCAGAATGTGCCCGATGGCTTCACGCCTTCCTTTGCTGAGAACAATCAGTGGCAAGGTTGGGTCGGAAATACGCTGGTACTGATTACAGCGGGTAGTGATTTCAAGACGGATCTGGCTGGCGTACAACTCCAGGTGGATGCCGAAACCCAAGTGGTCAGTCCTACCTCTGGTGTCATAGTGCCTGCTCCGCACAACAATACCGAGGTTCTGGTCTCACCTAACGTCAAAGGAGGTCTCAAAGTAGTCTCCTTCACAGGGGATATCCTCACGCTCCAACTAGTTGGGACCGCTACGACCTACCACTTCGACGCTACGACCTACTCCTTTGTGAGCTAATGGGCAAAGGGCCAAGGAGCGAATGACTTCATGCTCGTATTCTCGAACATGAAAAACTGTATATCGAAACTTCCGCAGCCGAACAGTTAATCGACCACCTAAAAAACCTCGCCGCAGTATTGGTGGAGTTATGCGTCACATTATGTGGGGGTGTCCAGCCCTCAATATGGCTACGCCTTCCATGCCAAGCCAAAGCCCCACCTTCCATCAATGCTGGTTATAAAGTGCTATCAGACTCGACTAACTGCTATCATGAAGAAATGAAGCAGATAATTACCCGTGTTGATGACGACCTGGCTGACTCACTAAAGCATCAGGCCAGCCGAGTTGGTGAATCCGTGAACTCATATGTCAATCGTCTCCTGAGGGCTGCGGTGGCGGGCCCGGGCACACATCGCCACGAATGGAAGGTGGCGGCAATCTCCAACGGTCGATTGATGTCACGTAAGAATCTGACTAGCAGTTCTTACGATCGAGCAAAGAGGCCAGTCACCAAAATCCGAACACCCTCTGGCTATGCAAGCAATGCCGTGAGCTACGATCGCGAAGAACGGTGATCATCTTTGCGGATACGAGCGCCATTGGGAGCGCTTATTTAGGAGACGAATCTGATGGGCGTTGGATTAGCGAAGTCATCTTTGATGGACCTGATCCGGTAGTGATTAGCGAGTTGACAGACGTTGAATTCGCAAGTTTGTTAGTACGGGCGAAGGCTGATGGCCGTATCGACGCAAGCGAAATGGCCGAGTGCCTCGCTGCGTACAAGGAACATACTGCCGACGATGGTCCAATCGGAGTCATCCCTATCAGCCATGATTCGTTCAGCCAGGCCCAACAATTCGTTCTTCAAGTCTCAATTCGAACGCTCGATGCTCTTCACCTCGCAACGGCGCAACTCTTGACTGACGCAAACGATGACAACGTGGTAGTTCTAACCCTTGATCACCGACAAGCTGTCGCCGCGCAGGCACTTGGATTGACCCTATACATCCGGCCCACCATGTAGTCGTCCTCGAGTAGCGCAACTAGATTTTGTGCGCCAAAAATCTTGAGTCACGCAAAATGAGCCGGAATGTCAGCCCCTCCAGACCAAGCCCGGTACATGTTTTGTTTGAAAGTCTGGCAATTTGACGATGGCTCAGGTGGTATCAAAAAGACCCAGCGTCACTCTTGGGTCGGATTCATAAAATGTTCTCTCGTCAGGACTTATCATTCTATTTCAGGTACTGTCGTTAGGTTCTCATTTCAGAATTAGACCACAATCGACTATTCTTGCTTACACAAAACTACTAACCCTGATGTGCTTCGCAAAGCGATAAGTAGGTAGGTATGTGTCCCTAAAACCACTAAGAGCTGCAGTAAGTTAGTGCGCGCGTGATAGGCTTGAGGTATGGAGATCACCGATGAGTCGCTCGCGCGATTCTTTGGCATCCTCCTTCCACATCTAAATGAGCTTCAGCGTAGAGTTGCCGTTGGTGCAATGGCAGATGTCCTCGGACCCGGAAACAACACACGAGTAGCGACTGCGACTCAGATGAGCCGCAATACCATCATCAAAGCTGTTTCAGAAGTGAGAGACGGTATCGAGCCCACATCCCGGCTCAGGGCAATTGGCGGGGGCGATAAACCTCTTATAGAAAAACAGCCCGGTCTCTTACTAGCCTTGGATGAACTAGTTCACCCAAGTACCCGTGGTAATCCAATGTCCTATCTCCGCTGGACGTCAAAGTCGACCAGGCACTTAGCAGCTGAACTACAAAGACAAGGTTTCAAGGTCTCCGCTGATACCGTTGCACGAATACTGAAGAGCCTCGGATATTCCCTACAGGCACCACAAAAGGGAAAAGAGGGTACAAACCATCCCGACCGAGACCTCCAGTTCGAATATCTCAACTCCCAAGTAGCAAGCCACGCAGAAGATTCCCAACCAGTAATATCCGTCGACACCAAAAAGAAAGAGCTGGTAGGAGAGTTTTCTAACGGTGGGACGGAGTACCATCTAGCCGGAGAGCCAACCAAGGTGAATGTTCACGATTTTGTCGACCAGGAGCTTGGAAGGGCCGTTCCCTATGGGGTTTATGACGTCACTAACAACGAGGGCTGGGTCTCTGTTGGAGACTCGGGAGACACGGCATCTTTTGTCGCCCAAGCCATTCGTCTTTGGTGGCACCAGATGGGCAAGCAACGCTTCCCTGATGCCAAGAGACTTCTTGTCACTGCTGATGCTGGTGGATCCAATGGTTATCGGGTTCGAGCGTACAAAGTAGAACTTGCAAAACTTGCCCGAGAGCTTGGTCTTGAAATAACGGTATGTCACTACCCACCAGGAACGAGCAAGTGGAACAAAATTGAACACAAGATGTTCAGCTTCATCTCCATGAACTGGAGAGGGAGACCCCTGGTTAGTTATCGTACAATTGTCGAACTCATCTCTGGCACCACGACTTCCAAGGGACTTCAAATCAAAGCGATGCGAGACCAAGGCTATTATCCGACCGTAGTCAAGATATCAGATGCTGAATTATCATCGCTGCCGATAGTTCGTCACTAGTTCCACGGCGAATGGAATTACACTCTCAAACCAGAGCCCATCGTTCAATCAAACTAGAGACGGGCTCTTAG
>JABEUM010000043.1 GCA_013044475.1 Acidimicrobiaceae bacterium
GTTGAGCACAACGAGAAACACTTCGCGAATTTGCTGCTCATGGGGCATATTAATATTTCAACCAGGGGATTTAGCTCGAATTCGGAGTTGTGACGGGCTCGTAATGGCCGAGGGGAGCTGACTGGTTGCAATTGAAATACGGTGAATTCGGCTCTGAAGTACCCCTCGAAACTACTCTGCGCTAACAAATCACTACTTGAAACAATGACTATCAGCTAGCTTCAAACTGGAGACCGAGGGCATAATCTCAGGTAGGACCGGTGATTACAATAAAGCGATCAACCCACGGTGATGGAGGAACAAAGTTCCTGGTTCGTTAGGCAGTTTAGCCTTCTAGCCGATCGGCTGTCCGGGAAGGATGTCATCACCATCTGGAGTCAGCAGCCTTACCTCTCCATCTGGCATCAATGCGCCGAGAATTAAAAACTCACTCTTGACACCTGCAATTCGCTTGGTACCAAGATTTACCGCGGCGATGATATTCCTACCAACAAGTTGTTCCTCGGAGTAGTTCTTGACCTTCGCCGAAGTTACAAGTACCCCTACTACGGGACCGAAGTCAGCCTCGATAACATAGGCTGGCGAGCGGGCTTTTGGGTTATCCTTGACCGAGATGACCTTGCCCGTTCTGATATCCAGCGCCAAAAAGTCCGTCGGCGAAACCGTCGATTTCCTCTCCTGGGTATCTATCGAATAAGGAAGCAATTCTTTATCTACGACGTGAAATTCGCCCATACTAATTCCTTAGAAGCTGCGGTCATCTCTAAGATCGGTAGCCCAAAGCCAGAGGAAGAAGCGGCCTCAGACCGCTCCCCCCCGCTTGGATTCTAGGGTTACGCTAATGGCCGCCGATATCGCAAAAGCAAAGCCGATCACTAATGTCCAGGATCCAAAGACCATGGCGAGGCCGATCATAAAAGCGCCCATCCCCATGACAAATGGCCAGATGGTATAGGTGGGAAACGCACCGACTACTCCGGTGGACTCTTCGCTGGTTGGATCCTCTAGGTCCTCCGGCCTCGGCTTCATCCGCATCGCCCACCATCCGAGGTAGGCTCCCGGCACGAGTCCCAACAAAGCGCTCGCTAAGATCAGCGTGGACCCCCCGCTCTCTCCTGACCAGAACCAGTAGATAGCGACGATCACTGCGAAAAAGACTCCGAGTCCTAAATAGAGTTTGTGTTCGAACTTCATCTAGTCGAGCACCTCCCGGGAAAGCTCAGCAGCGGTCATGACCCTGCCATCGGCGTGTTCTGGGTGATTCATGTCCCAAGTAGGCCTGTTCGAACGGATAGGTGGAACTTTATGGAAGTTATGCGACGGAGGGGGTGACGAGGTCGCCCACTCGAGCGCGTGCCCATCCCAGGGGTTATCCGGTGCCTTAATTGGCGATCGCCAGGAGACCCACATATTGACCAGGAAGACGACAAAACCGATAGCAGTGAGGTATGCGCCTGCGGTCGAAAGCCTATTGAGAAACGTAAAGTGATCTGTCGTGGCATATACCGCTATCCTTCGTGGCATCCCCCTGAGACCCAGCAAGTACTGCGGAAGAAAAGTCAGGTTGAAGCCGATGAACACCAGCCAAAACTGGAGCTTCGCCAGCTTCTCTCGGTACATTCGTCCGGTCAGCTTTGGAAACCAGAAGAAGAATCCGGCGAAACCAGCAAAGATCGTAGTGCCGAATAGGACCTGGTGGAAGTGGGCAACGACGAAGTAGGTGTCGTGGGTAGCGAAGTCGATAGGCGGCGAAGCAAGAAAGACTCCGGTAATGCCACCCATAGTAAATGCGACGATGAATCCAACCGCCCAGGTGAGTGGGGCCTTGAAGTCAAGCTGTCCACCCCACATCGTGCCTATCCAGGTAAAGATCTTGATTCCAGTAGGCACCGCAATTAGCAGGCTCAAAGCGCTAAAGAAGGGAAGCAACACGGTACCCGTGGTGAACATATGGTGCGCCCAGACTCCCGTTGAGAGTCCGGCAATCGCTAAAGTAGCGAAGACGAGACCCTTATAGCCGAAGATCGGCTTCTTGGAAAAGACCGGGAAGATCTCAGAGACCATACCGAAGAACGGAAGCGCAAGGATGTAAACCTCTGGGTGTCCAAAGAACCAGAAGAGGTTCTGCCACAGCACCGGTGAGCCGCCGCCCTTGACCGAGTAGACGTGGGTTCCAAAGTGGCGATCCGCATAGAGCATGATCAAGGCCGCCGTCAGCACGGGGAAAGCTATCAGGATCAACAGGCCAGTAACCAGCATGTTCCAGGTAAAGATCGGCATCCTGAACATCGTCATCCCCGGAGCCCTCAGGTAGAAGATGGTAGTAACCAGGTTCACCCCGGTAAAGATTCCCGAGAATCCGACCAAGGCAATCGAGACTATCCAGAGATCCGGCCCTGCGCCCGGGGAGTTTGTAGATGACGAAAGTGGTGCATAGCCTACCCAACCGAAGGCCGCCGCTCCCGATGCGGTGAAAAAGCCGAGGAGCATCGTGATGCCCCCGGTCAGATAGAGCCAATAGGAGAGGGCATTCAAGCGGGGAAAGGCCATGTCCGGAGCACCTATCTGCAACGGAATCAGGTAATTGGCGAATCCTCCAAAGGCGAATGGCCCGGCGAAGAGGTACAACATCATGCTGCCATGGATGGTGAAGAGCTCGTTATAGGTCTGCTGGGAAACGAAGGTTGAATTGGGCGACGCCAGCTGGGTCCTGATCAACATCGCCATCAAACCCGCTATCAGCATGAACACCAAAGATGTGTACATATAGTTCTTCCCGATCACCTTATGGTCGGTCGAGGAGAGCCATCGATAGTAGCCGGTGGGCCCCTGATGATGTTCGACTGGGAGGTGGGCCGAGGCCTCCCCCTTCTGTTCTAGTAGGGTCATGCCGTCACCTTGCCTGCCTGAGAAGAGGTCCAGCTTTGGAACTGCTGGGCCGAGAGAACTTTAACTGAAAAGAGCATCTCCGAGTGGTAGAGCCCACACAGCTGGGAGCACCTTCCTATGTAGGTTCCAGCCGAAGTCGGAGTGAAATCAAAGTGATTCACAAACCCTGGGAGTGCATAACGAGAGAAGTTGAAGGCCGGTATGTAAAAGCCATGAACGACATCTTGAGATACCAAAGTTATCGCAGTCGTTTCTCCCTCGGGGAGTACCAACTGCGGATAGTGTTTGATTGATCCAATGACGGTCGTATTAGTTGCTGGATAGTAGAATTTCCAGCCCCACTGAAAAGCGGTCACCGTCACCTTTACGTTCGGCGAAGGGTTCAATGCATCAACTTTATTTTCGACTTTAACCGTAAAGAAGAAGAGGCCAACGACGATCAAGATCGGGATGACGGTATAGAGGATCTCAATCTTGACGTTCGAATGCCTCTGCTTAGGGATAGCGTCGGACTTCTTTCTGTAGCGCAGTAGCACAAAAAAGAGCAGACCGAAAGTGATTCCGCCGACGAAGATCGCAGTGATTGCGAATCCCTGAAACAGGTGGAAGGTAGACCTGCCCTGTGTAGTTGCTCCCCTGTAAGCCCCAAAAGCCGGAGAGCAGCCAGCTAATGCTACAGAGCCCACTGCGAGCCCAGCGAGCTTTGCGCCCCACCTTACCCTTCTACTTGCCGGAGAATTCCCCTCAGCACGGGCAGTTTTGATAGTAGATCTCTTCAAGTTACAGTCCAAATCTATCTGAATAAGAGGATCGAAGGGAGGAAGTGCCAACGCTAGCTACCCATACATCTCGGATCGAGACACCCGTGAGTCCAAAGACACTATGCATTTGCAGCATCGGATGCCTCCTTGGGGTCCTTGCCACGAGAGCGGTGTGGATCTCGGAAAATTGCATCCACACCCCTTACCCCCGAGTGGGTTGAGGATTGAGCCCCAACTAGATCCTTGGAACCTTGGTGGTCATGGTGTCCAAGGAGCGCTTCGGGCAACTCCCTAATCTGATCCTCGTGCCTCTCGGAGTACGCATCGGCCTCGGTAGAGATATATTCACCACTCTCAGTCCTGCTGATGATCTGGAACCTCTTTCGCTTGCCAGCGTCGGAGACCAAAGCGGTCTCTTTAGCAAAGCTCAAGGTGAAGAACCAGACGATTGCGGGCACGACAAATATCAATACCCTGAAGGTCCACAAGACGAAGTTCAGAGAGGTGTTAAAGGTATTCGCTAGCACGTCGGTAGAGGATGCGAAGAACAGTACGACGTAGAAGCTCAAAACCGAAGCACCAAAGGCCGTCCGTTTAGGATTGTCCCTCGGACGCTCTAGCAGGTTGTGGATCGAGTTGTCCTTGGTGATCCTTCTTTCGATAAAAGGCCACAGAGCCAACACGGTAAAGGTCACCCCGGGCAGGGCAACCGCCGGGAAGAAGACGGTCGGAATCATATGTCCGGCGAACACGACCTCCCAAGACGGCATGAGCCTTAGCGCACCATCCAACCATCCCATATACCAGTCGGGCTGGACCGCATAGCTCACCTTGTACGGAATGTATGGCCCATACAACCAGATCGGGTTGATCTGAACGAGACCCCCAAGTGCCGCCAAGACCGCAGAGGTTAGGAAGAAGAAGCCCCCGGCCTGAAAGGCGTAAGCCGGCCATGCGGGTATCCCGACGACGTTTTTATTTGTCCTCCCCTTGCCCGGGAATTGGGTGTGCTTCTGCCTAACCATCATCGCGAGGTGCGCTCCCAAGAGCCCGATGATGATCCCAGGGACGATCAAGACATGGATGATGTAGAACCTCGGGATGATCGCTGTGCCCGGGAAGTTTCCACCAAAGAGTAGAAATGCGAGGTAGCTTCCGACTACGGGAACAGATAACACGATCGAGAATGCGATCCTGATACCCGTACCAGAGATCAGGTCGTCGGGCAGAGAGTAACCCAAGAAGCCGTTGACGATAGCGAGGATCAACAAGACCACTCCGACGATCCAGTTCATCTCGCGTGGCTTGCGGAAGGCACCGGTAAAGAAGATCCGGCACATGTGCGCCACTATCGCAGCGATGAACACGTTCGCCGCCCAGTGGTGTATCTGGCGCATGACGAGGCCAGCTCTTACGTTAAAACTGATGTTGAGGGTCGAAGCGTAGGCCTCGGAGACCTTCTGACCTCGCATCGGGGCGTAAGAGCCGTGGTAGATAACCTCCTTCGAGGAGGGAACGAAGAATAGGGTCAAAAAGACCCCTGTGAAGAGGAGGACTATAAATGAGTAGAGCGCTATCTCCCCGAGCATGAAAGACCAGTGATCGGGAAAGATCTTGTTCAGTAGCTTCTTGGAGCCCTTGGCAACGCCGAGTCTCTCGTCCAACCAGTCGGTCGTCTTATTTGTCACGGTGTCCTTCGACATCTAGGCCCTCTCCCAAAATCCCGGACCGATCGGCTCATCAAATCCAGCCTGAGCCCTAATAAATCCCAAAGAGTCGATCTTCAGCGGTAGCTGAGGTAGCGGACGGGGAGCCGGTCCGAAAACTGGCGTCGCCCCGGTCAGTACGTCAAAAAGGCTTTGGTGGCACGGACACAGCAGCTGCTGTGTCAGCTGCTGGTAGAGACCTACCGGGCAGCCGGCATGGGTGCAGACCTTAGAAAATGCGACATAGCCCTGGGGGGCCCAAGTCTCCCGGCCCGGCCTGGTAACGATGTCCTCCAGTGCCGGTCTCACCAAGACGACTTGATCGATAGCGCTACCCGCAAAGCCTTCTGGAAAAGCCGTCAGTACTCCACCGACCTCGAGGTCGGTGACCTTCACAGCCGAACCATCTGGCTTTACCAGCCGAGCATTTGGTTTCCAATCCGTCAAGGTCAAGGTCTTGCCCGGAATTGGCCCAAGGGAGCGCAGAAATGGGAAGAGCTGGATGACGCCCAAAGCTCCGAGGGAGAGGGCTAACAGCCTCGTCAGCGCCTTTCTCCTAGTCAGTTCGTTAGTCCCCCTAGCGAGGGACGCTTCAAAGGCGACCTTGTCATCCTCGTCAGACTCTAGCTCCTCCCTCTCCTCGACAAAGGGCCCTTGGGGAACGAGGTACTTGCCCCAACTAACCACCCCAACGCCTATACCCAATAGACCAACTGCCAGGAAGATACCCTCCAGCTGGGGCTGTCCGCCCTGCCAAAACACGACACCCAATGCTATGGTTGCCAAGAAGGAGATCAGAAAGGAGATCGAAATGACCGCTTCGACCTTCTTCGAAACTATCGGGGCGTCACTTTGGGACCCCTCGCCGTTATATACGGTGCTCAATGCGACCTTCCTCCGATCCAGAAGCCGAACAGCATCACGGCACCTAGTCCCACCAAAATTCCTATAAAGCCTTCGGTCACCGGTCCAACGTGACCCAGAGCGATCCCTCCGGCGTTGTTTGGATGATGAAGGTACATCACGTACTTGACAATATCGGCGACCTGGGCGTTGGTAAGGGTTCCAGGACCGAAACGGGGCATGTTAGCGGGTCCAGTCCTAACCGCCTCGGCGACCTGTGTAGCGTCAACCGGCATCAGGGACGGTGCATAGACGTTGTTGGCCAAAGCGTCGCCAGCACCGGTAATGGTGTGGCACGCCGCACAGTTGGTGGCGAAGAGACTCTCCCCACGTGAGAGGCTCGCCGATGGAAGATTGACGTCGGGTATAGCCGGCCCGCCCGGTGCCTTTGAAACGACGTATGAGTCGATTGCTAGGGTCTGTTGCCGATTGAAACGAGACGGCTTCTGAATCGCTTGGATCGTCGGATCTGCCAGTGGCATCCGGCCGGTCGAGACCCAGAAGTCGATGGTCGCCGCGCCTAAACCTTGCAGATTTGGTCCTCGAGAAGAACCCTGAGCGAGCCCACCGTGACAGCTCGCACAGTTCTCTTCAAAAATCGACTTACCCTCCGAAACGAGGTTCGTCGGAGGAGCCGTATAGGTTATCGAAGAACTACTGGTCGAGTAGCTTGATTGTGCCGCGGCGGCACTCGGTGAAGAAAAGGTGGCGACCCCGATCCCGCCGACAATTCCCACTAGGGCAATTGAACTGAAAAAGGGCTTCGACAGCCTGTCCCTGGCCGCATTGATGCTGAATTTCACTTTCAATTAGCTCCTAGTGCAACAAGAAAAGCACTCCATAGAGCGCTATCCATACAACGTCGACGAAGTGCCAGTAGTAACTGACCGACTGAAGTGCCGCTAACTCACCGGGATCCGTCTTTTTCCCTGCGAGCCTGAGCATCAAAAAGGCCATCGCCACAACTCCCAACAAGACGTGGAGCCCGTGTAATCCTGTCATGATAAAAAACATCGAACCGTAGGCGTTGGTCGACTGTGAGAAGGTGACTCGGCTCCACTCGATGGCCTGATTACCCAAGAACGCAAGACCCATGATCATCGTCACGACTATCCACGCCCGGGCGGACCTTTTTCTAAAATGCTCCGCTTCGAAGACCGCTTTTTGCATTGTGAAGCTTGACATAACTAGAATTATTGTAAAAATTCCGGTCTGCAATACGTCTAACTTGATACCCGGCGGCGGCCAGGAACCGGTCCTGTTCGCACGGATGGTGAAGTAGGCCGCGAAGAGTCCGGAGAAGAACATCAGCTCCGAACCGAGCCATACCATAGTGCCAACACCCAGCATCGATGGCTTGTTGAAGCGCAACGGCTCCCTTGGCTTTGCCACCCTTTGGGCAACTGCTTGTGTCATGAGTTCCTGTCTAGTCCAAATCTTGCATCAATTAGCGCCAGATTAGACCAAATTTTAAAATAACTACCAATTAAGATTCGCTCAAAACCAACCATTTTGGCAAATCGTTACTGGTCAGCAGGTGAAGTCTCTGGGTAGTTCTGGTCATTGCGACGAATAGCGCTCTCAGAGATCTCTCAGGATCATTTAGCAAGTCCATAGGCTGCACGACGACGACGGAGTCGAACTCCAGCCCTTTGACCGACTCAGGGTCGTGAATCGAGACCCCGGTCGCCCCATCCCTATAGGACTCGATCTTCTTGGCAATATCCGCTCTGAGGGAGCTAGCTGCGAGAATTCCAACCGTACCGGGCTCAACTTGATGTAACTCATTCATAGCTATCGTTGCGGCCGATTCGACGAGCTCGTCGAAGGCCACTTTTGTGGTCTCAACTGGATATCCACTCGCTCTAAGGGTCTTCAAGGATGGAAGCTCGGGAGCGTACTTTGCTAAGACCAACGAGGCCGGCTCCATCACCTCTTTTGGAGTCCTGTAGTTCACGCTGAGTTCGAATGACTTGAAGGGCTTGTTCCCATTCAGATGCTCGACGATATGTTCCCAACTCCTAATGGAGGGGCCGATAGCCTGGGCGAGGTCACCAAGGACGGTCATCGAACCCGAAAGGCAACGTCTCCTTAGCATCCTCGCCTGCATTGCGGATAGGTCCTGGGCTTCATCGATCACCATGTGAGCGAAGCTCTCCGGATCCTCTTCACCCTTCTCGGTCGGACCTAGCAGGCTGTTAGCTTCATCAAGGAGTGCGAGGTCTTCTCTAGACCAAATTGGATCAGGCTCATTAGGAGCTTTCTTTGAAGCCGCAAAAACCGCCTCGGCCTCTGCTTTGGCGAGTATTCCGTTTGTAGCAAGATGAAAGAGGGCTTCGTGGCTGTATAGGTCACCCAGGAACTGGATCGGGGTCAACTTTGGCCATATCCTCTCAACGACGAGCTGAAAGGCTCTAGAGCGGCGGATGGAACCCATCACCTCTGCGATCAATTCTGGATCCTCTTCCCCCGGGAGTTGAGTCGCACTGAGCTTCTCAGCGTGGAAGGCGATCGAAACGATGTTTTCGTCCGCCTCGGGTTCCCTAACAAAAGGACCATCGCTTAGATAGCTCTTGGCTAGCGATCTGGCCAAAAAGAGTTCAACCGTCCGCCTCTTTGCGTTATGTCCCTGGCGCTTCTTTCTCGCTTGGAGGAGGGCATCCCTCGAGAGCTCGGGAGAGATAACTAGATACTTTGCGCCAAAAGGTACCTCGTAGTTGCGCTGAAGTGGCCTCTGGCGATCCCTAATACCCTTGGCGATCACTCGGGCCATCTTTATCCCACCCTTGATCGCCGCCGCCTCTGGGGGGTCGACCTTCTTAGGAGGTCCGTAACCAGCTATTGAGTCGAGGGTTGCCAATTCGACACCGGTTTCGCCGAGTGAGGGTAGCACCCTTTCGATATACCTCAGAAAGGACGAGGACGGTCCGACGACCAAGATTCTTTGTGACTCAAAACGCCACTTGTGGGTGTATAGGAGATAGGCGGCTCGATGCAGTGCTACCGCCGTCTTACCGGTTCCCGGGCCGCCCTGTACGACGAGCATCCCGGCCATCGGGTATCGAATTATCCGATCCTGCTCGCCCTGGATCGTCGCGACGATATCGCGCATCTGGGA
>JABEUM010000008.1 GCA_013044475.1 Acidimicrobiaceae bacterium
GCGGCCGCCGCCCCAATCTACGACATCAACGGCGAAATAGTCGGGTCGATCGAATCGGTCCGAGACATTACCGATCGCAAACGTGCCGAAGATGAGGTTCGTGAGTCCCAAAGGCAGCTCGAAGATATTATCAATTTCCTCCCAGACGCTACCTTCGTCATAAGCAACGAGGGCAAGGTGACCTTCTGGAACCGGGCGGTCGAAGAGATGACCGGAGTCCGGGCCGAGGACATGATCGGCAAGGGCAACTACGAGTATGCGATTCCTTTCTATAACGAAAGGCGACCAGTTCTCGGCGATTATGCGCGGGGATCTGACGAAGATATCCCCGAGAGCTATGCCATGATGCGAAGGGAGAAGGGGTTTCTCTCCGCTGAGACCTTCGCAGACGCCCTTTCTAATGACGGCCGATTCGTTTATGCGGCCGCCGCTCCAATCTACGACATCAACGGCGAAATAGTCGGGTCGATCGAATCGGTCCGAGACATTACCGATCGCAAACGTGCCGAGCAAGCCCTCAAGGAAAGTGAAGTGCGATTCAGGACGATGATGGCGGAGTCACCGCTGGCCACGCAGGTATTTTCCATCGATGGTCTCCTAGTTGATGCCAATCGATCATCCGAAGAACTTTTTGGATATCGAGTGACGAATGCGGTCGGCAAATATAACGTCTTTGAAGATGAGCAAGTCAGAGACTTGGGAGCCCTTGCTCTGATCGAGAGGGCATGCAAGGGCGAAATTGTCCCGGCTATTGAGATCAGATTTAACCCGTCTATTAGTTTTGGTGGTCATTTCAGGCAGATCTGGCTGAGGTGCCGTTTTTATCTTCTGCAAAATGCCAATGGACTTGTGGATAATTTTGTCGTTCTTTTTGAAGATATCACCGAACTCAAGCGCTATCAGCAGAATCTCGAAGAGATGATCGAAGAGCGAACGGCTGAACTCTCTCAGGCGAAGGTGGAAGCCGAGTCTGCTACTCGGGCAAAGAGTGATTTCTTGGCGAACATGAGTCATGAGATTCGCACGCCAATGAATGCAATACTAGGATTCGCCGGCCTCGCACTAAAGACTGATCTTTCGACAAAACAGCGGGACTATGTGTCCAAGATCGATACTTCAGCTAAAGCACTTTTGGGACTGATCAACGACATTTTGGACTTTTCCAAGATTGAAGCAGGCAAACTGGACATAGAGTCGACCGAATTCCGCCTGGACGAAGTGATGAACAACGTCGCGGGTATGTTGGCTGGTCAGTCATCGAAAAAAGGTATTGAATTCCTCAATTCGCTAGCACCAGATGTGCCGGTCGCCCTGCTCGGCGATCCGCTGAGACTGGGCCAAGTCCTGCTGAACCTCTCTAATAACGCCGTCAAGTTTACAGATCACGGTCACGTTTTGCTAAGGGCTGAGAAGATTCATTCGGATCCAAGCCACTGTCTAATCCGTTTCAGCGTGCAAGATACTGGAATCGGTATGACTCCAGAGCAAGTCGGAAAGCTCTTCGCTGCTTTCACTCAGGCGGACGCTTCCACTACCCGTAAATACGGCGGAACGGGATTAGGGCTGACTATATCTCAGCGGCTCGTTGAACTTATGGGTGGGAGCATCACAGTAAGTAGTTCCCCTGGAGAAGGTAGTCAGTTTTCTTTTGCAGTTGAATTCGAGGTTCAAGAAGTCTCGATGACTGAGCGGATGGAGCTCCAAGGGGGGCTTGATGGACTTAGGGTGCTCGTGGTCGACGATAATGTCCTTGCCCAGGAGGTTCTACTTGAGCAACTAGTTCCTTTCGGGATTTTAGGGGAGTCGGCTAGCTCGGGCGAGGAGGCTCTTGAACGAATTGAGTCGCAAGATGATGATCGGCCGTTTGACCTTGTCTTCATGGACTGGCAGATGCCAACGACCGATGGGATAGTGTCCGCCAAGCGCATCCTGCGCGACAGCAAGTTAAAATTCCCGCCAAAAATCATAATGGTTACCGCCTTTGGTCGCGAAGACGTCATGGCAAAGGCCAGGGATATCGGCGTGACGGGGTTTCTAATCAAACCGGTGAACGAGTCACTACTATTCGAGACGATGACGCAGCTCTTTGGGCACGACAAGGCGCTCGGGAGCTCTCCATGGGAGTCCGTTCCGGAACTACTGCCGGACATGGTAGGGACAAAGGTTCTCTTGGTCGAGGACACGATCATGAATCAGGAGTTAGCTACCGAGATCTTGGGAAGCGCTGGTATCTCGGTCGTAGTGGCAGGCGACGGACAGCAGGCACTCGACCTTATTGACACCGATAGGTTTGACCTGGTTCTTATGGATGTTCAGATGCCAGTGATGGGGGGTTATGAAGCCACCCGACGCATTAGGGAGATACCGAAATTTAGTGTGCTGCCGATCATTGCAATGACGGCCCATGCGATGGCGGGGGCAAAAGAGGAGTGTCTCGCCGCCGGCATGAATGACTATGTGACCAAGCCGATCGACACTAAAGAGTTGTTTTCTGTGATGGCAAAGTGGCTAGGACAGCAGGTCGGAGGTTCGTTAGCCGACTCTCAGGTGCAAGGTAGTTTGTCTACACCCACTCTTGCGGAATTCAGTTTTGATTCGTTGGTCGGTATCGATAGTAAAAGTGCTCTTGGCCGTCTGAATGGAAACAGAAAACTACTGCTTAATCTGCTTAAGACGTTTGTGTCGAGCTATGCCGGAGTAGTACTTGAGATTACCGACGCGGCTGCGGCGGGTGATCTCCAGACCTCAGAGAGGATCGCCCACTCGCTAAAAGGAGTTGCAGGCAGCATATCTGCAACTGGAGTTCAGCAAGCTGCAAAGGAATTGGAGTTTGCCTTCAAGGAGAGTTCGCTTGAAGGTGTGGATGGTCTGCTTCGGCGGCTTGAACACGAATTGGGTTCGGTCATAACTTCGATAAATGAATTCGTCGAACATCTGACTCCCGAGGAACCATCGGCGGCGGTCGAGAAACCCCCGAAAGAGGCGGTCTTGGAAGCCCTCAAACGAATGAAACCACTGGTTGACGAGAATAATTTGGGCGCGCTAGATGCCTTTGAGGAGATCCAAAAGATGTCCGGGGGGCTGGAGAATGATGCTGACATGGTGCTACTGAGAGATTGCATAGACGGATTTGACTTCAAGGGCGCCTCCGACGCAATTCAGAGGTTGATGGATGGGCTCAGGTGATTTTGCTTGTTGGAAGCACGGCGTGATAAAGGGAGAATGACTTGCAAAAGATCCTAATTGTGGACGACGTTCCCGCAAACATAAAGATCCTCCGTGAGCTGTTGATCGGCGATTTCGAGCTGTTTCTGGCTACAAATGGCGAGATGGCGGTTGGGGTTGCTGAGTCCAAAGTACCGGACTTAATCCTGATGGATGTGATGATGCCAGTGATGGATGGCATCATGGCCTGCGAGATCTTGCATGCAAAGCCAGCGACCGCGGCGATTCCGGTGATTTTTATTACCGCAAAAAACGAAGTCGAGGACATGGTAAAGGGCTTCGAGGTTGGTGGTGTCGATTACGTGACCAAGCCCTTTAACCCGGCGGAGCTTAACGCCAGAGTCAAGACTCACTTAGAGTTGAAAGCTTCCAGAGAACAGTTGCTGAAATCACGTAGGCAGCTGGAAGATGCTAACAGGCAGTTGGAGGACAGAAACGACCAGCTAAACCATGCCATTGAGCAGCTCAATGTAGCGGTTATGACCGACCCACTTACCGGCCTTCACAACAGACGCTACATGACTCAGGCAATAGAGCAGGAGAAACTACGATTCAAGAGGACCCAGAGGCCCTTCACGCTGGTGATATCTGATATAGACCATTTTAAGGGTGTCAATGATACCTA
>JABEUM010000044.1 GCA_013044475.1 Acidimicrobiaceae bacterium
ACCAGCAACTATGTGATTCAACGACTGTTGAAACTGGCCAAAATAGCCCCAAAATCCGCATTAATTGGCCATATTTCGGGTTGGGCTGCGAAAGATGGGATACGCGAGCAGAAAGTCGCAATATGCAGGTTTCAAATATCTCTTATTTAGCTAAAAAGCAATATATTTATCTGTAGTTTGTTTCTATTAGCGTCGTACTAGCCCAATTGGAGGCTCAATATATGGACAGAGGTACAAGCGAAGACGAAAGTAGCGCTGCTCCGGCAGTGACCCTGGATCTCTTCTCGAAGAGTTATAGGGACATGACGAGGGCGGCACTGGGATTCGCGGAGAATACCTTGACCGAATATATGGATTTGACAAAGAAGCTTGGTTCGGTCAAAAGACCAGATGAAAAGGAAGAAAAATCTAAGATCTTTAAAGATCCAGCTTGGCAAAACAACCCCGCATTTTCGGCGGCAAAAGACTCATACCTCCAATTGCGCAAGACTGCAGAGAAAGCTATCGAAGAAGCAGACCTCGATCCAGCGGCTCGTAGGAAAGCTGAGCTCTCGGTAAAGGTCTACTTCGATGCAGTAGCTCCTACTAATTTCTTCTTTACTAACCCAGCTGCCATTCGAAAAGCCTTTGAAACCGGAGGGTTGAGCGTTGTCGCCGGACTCCGCAATTTTATCGATGACGTTCTTAACAACAAAGGAATGCCCCGGCAGGTTGACGCTAGTCCCTTCGAAGTTGGCGTCAATCTAGCCTGTACGCCCTCAAAGGTCATATTTCGTAATGAACTTATAGAACTCCTTCAATATCTTCCGCAGACCGAGACCGTCTACTCGCACCCTCTACTTACCAGCCCTCCATGGATCAATAAGTACTACATCATGGACCTCGCCCCCGACAGGAGTTTTATCGAGTGGGCGGTCAAGCACGGGCATAGCACTTTTGCTATTAGTTACCGTAACCCTACGAAGGAGATGGCCTCCTTTGGCATGACCGAATACCTAGAGCGAGGCTTTCTAAAGGCGCTAGACGTAGTTTCAGAAGTCACGGGCTCTGCGGTAGTGGATGTCGCTTCTCTGTGCTTGGGCGGTACTCTGACCACGGCTGCAGCTGCCTATCTGACCTCCAAGGGGCAAGGCAACAAGATTGGAAATATCACCTTGCTGAACACGATGGTGGATTTCTCAGATCCGGGTTCCTTGGGCGCATTTACCGATGAGGAGTCGGTTGAAGATCTCGAAAAATCAATGCTTGACAAAGGCTACCTGGACAAGGATTCGATGTCTAGAACCTTCGATTTCTTGCGCCCTGCTGACATGATATTCAACTATATCGGTCCTAACTGGCTGATGGGGGAGAAGCCTCCCGCATTTGATGTACTCGTTTGGAATTCGGACTCTACGAGAATGCCGGCGAAGATGCATAGCGAATACCTGCGTTCTTGCTATATCGAAAACCGCCTCGCTAAGGGGAAAATGGAACTTGCTAAAACAGTTCTAAATGTAAAAGACGTCACAAGTCCGTGTTACATACTCTCGGCGCAGAACGACCATATTGTGCCCTGGAAGTCAGCATATAAAACGAACCACTTAACTTCGGGTGAGACTCGCTATGTTATGAGCAATGGTGGCCACATCGCTGGAGTCGTCAATCCGCCAAGCGCCAAGGCTTGGTATCTAGTTGGAGACGAGTCGCTTAGGGATCCAGATCAATGGATGGGCGGAGCTCAAAAAATAAATGGGTCCTGGTGGCAGGACTGGATGGAGTGGACCAGTACCAGGTCGGGCGAGCAGGTATCCCCACCAACACTCGGTTCCAAAAAGCACCCTGCTATCTGCGATGGGCCAGGGGAGTACGTCAAAGAGGATTAGTTGAGCATAAGGCAGATTGGGGTGTTGCGTCAGCACACCTCAATCTTGTTGGTGGATCTCTTTAGAAATATTTTGCTTTAAAGGGAGCACCTGCTAGACCCTTGATATTCAGCTGTAGGAGATCAAGCGATTTTATTTGATGCCCTCCGGTGCAAAGCTGCCCTGCGAATTGCTAATCGATTTCGACCGGGTCGTGGCCCGACTCGACGCTCTTCTTCGGAGAATCCATCCTTCTGGATAGGACTAGGGCAACGGTTAGTATTATGACCACTGCCGCATCGACACCAAGCTCGATTATGCCTCGATTAAACAGAGAACTCGGTTCGTTTTGCGAGGCTGAGAGTTGCGCTCCAATAACTAGTATTCGACGTACTGACGAAATTACGCCGATGATAAGGAAGCTTTTCAGCTGAAACCCACCCTTGGATAAGTGGGTAGCCACCGTACCTAGGAGTTCCATCAAGATGATGACGAAAAGCGCGTCATTAAGTATGGTGGTGAGCTGAAAGGTGACTTCGGTGTTGAATCTGACTCCTATTATGTCGTGAATCGAGCCGATAATGGTGTAGGCGGCCATAACCACCAGCAAGACCCCGACTATTACATATACGATTTTCTCGACATAGCTGAGGACTTCTCCGGCGGTTTTGTGTGGTGTGGATGACTTCACACCTCCAGGATAAGGTGCTTTGTGTGATTTCTCATCAGCTTTCATTGCAAGGTGCTAAGGAGTAACGAAAATTGACGCTGGCCGACAGGCGCCAGGCACGATCACTGCCTGCTTTGATGCTCCTCTTGCTGGTGGCCTTGGTCTGGGGAGCTACATTTTCCCTTACTAAAGGTGCGCTGGCACGCACTTCTGCAGAATCCTTCCTTTTTTTGCGCTTTGTGTTGGCGACCATGGCGATGATGCCTGTGATCTACTTTTCAAATGTCCCTGGGAAGCGATTGCCGAAAAAAGATGAGTTCTTAGCGGGTGGGCTACTCGGATTATTGATGTGGGCTGGTTACGAACTGCAAACCATAGGACTGCGCAGCATTTCAGCCTCACTGTCTGGCCTCCTTACGGGCCTTTCAGTAGTGATGGTTCCATATATTTCACATTTCTTCCACCGGAAGGTGCGGTCCAATGCGGTGGTAGCCACATTCTTGGCTTTGCTTGGAACCGTACTGATTTCCGGATTCGGTAAGGTCAACTTTGGAATTGGAGCATGGCTGACCATCGGATGTGCCATAAGTTTCGCCTTGCAGATTACGGTGACTGATGTTGTCATTTCCAAATGTGACACCGTTCGACTTGTATTTGTCGAACTTGCGGTTGTCGCGATACTTAGCTTTTTTTCGCTAGCATTTTCAACTCGGGCATCCTTGGGAGTAATAGCCTCACAACTGGCAGATGCTCGATTCCCGATAGTTTTCGTAAGCCTAATTATTAACGCCCTAGTAGCCACGACTTTTGCATTTCTGGCTCAGGCCTACGCCCAAAGGCGACTCCCAGCGACCGAGGTGGGCGTAGTTCTAGCGCTCGAACCCGGATTCGCAGTATTGATAGCGACCTTTCTCGGAGCACCGATTACCCTGGCAGAAGCACTCGGAGGCGTTTTGATCATAGTAGGTGTCGCATGGGCTGCCATATAGCGTCAGTCGGCGGTACTCAGGAATATATTCCTGAAGAAATGCTGAAGAGGGCCCAAAAATAGGGACTTATAGCAGTTGCCAAAAAGCTCAAATAGGGTCGCAAGTCACAAGTTAGCAATTTATAACGGGTCCCTGTAGCGCCAGGGGGAGGTTATCGATTAACATCACTTTTGGGACTCGATTGCATCGGATTTTTAACCCGGTGCCAACACAGTTGGGCAGATGTCCATGGAAGCGTTTCAAGTAGAGAAGTCAGAGGCCTCCTGGCCAAGACAGCACGAGGTTGCGAAGGGCAAGGGAACCCAGCGGCCAGTCGCTTCGCGCTTTGTTCGGGATTTTGTCGAATTGGATGCACCTTACGAGGTAGCAAAGCGAGCTTTTTTTGACGGAGGCACTTCTTGGTTATCGCCAATTGCCACTGACGCGGAAATGGATGGCGAGCGCCTCAGGGTTCGTGTCGGGGTAGGGGATAGCGAGACTGTGCTCTCCAAAGAGGTGCAACTCGTCGTCTCTGAGCCGAGGGAGCGCAAGGGTGAGCTTGTTGTAAGCCTTCGATGGGAAGCTGCGCAAGGCGCATGGCTTTTCCCACGCTTAGACGCCGACCTTGGACTGGCTCCAATCGGAGACGGTGTATGTCAGCTGTGGTTAGACGGAACTTATAAACCGCCGCTCGGAAGAACAGGTCAGATCCTGGATCAGACGCTCCTTCACAGAGTCGCCGAGTCCACCATAAGGTGTTTTCTCGTGGGAATAGCTAATACACTCGAGAGGCTCGCCAAAGAGCGTAGTTAAGCGTGCTTCGCTGATGAATATTTGACTGGCACTCGCTTTGCAGGGACCGCTTTGCATCCAAAGTTTATGGAATTGCTGGCGGTTCTTGTCGGCAATGATGCAAGAGTGTAACGCAACAAATCTGCGCTTTTCTGGCTGTTCTGCGACGCTTTAGTAGGATAAGACTCGATATAAGCCGTTCTGCGAGTTGGCCCACAGCGAAGTCATCGCTATTCGTAAATTCACTGAGCAGTAGACAATGGGTCAAATATTTGGCATTCCTCGTCGAATTTGAGATTTCGGGACTAAACGGGCTTTTTACTGGCAAGTGGGTTGAAGCGGTCATGTCAAAACTGGCCAGATTCAGACGGTGCGATTTGGCATTTACGCACCTTGTGGCCCTAGGCTCTTATTTATTGGTTCGCGGATATTTTCCGTAGGATGGCTTTACAAAAGATGTGCCCTTTGTGGGCAAGAGGGGTGGTTTTCCATTGCGCAAGACCAAATTGGTTGCAACGCTAGGGCCAGCAACAGACAGACCTGGAGTCCTGGTCGAGCTGATTAAACAAGGATTAGATGTAGCAAGGCTTAATTTTTCGCATGGTAGCCATGCTGAACACCTAAAGAGAATGGAGGAGGTGCGGGCGTATTCAGAACAGGTTGGCCGTTTCGTTGGCGTCCTCGCTGACATCTCGGGCCCAAAGATCCGACTTGGAACTTTAGCCCAACCGGTGCATCTAAAGACCAATGACATTGTCAAGCTAATTGAGGCAGCGTCTTCGGATGAAGAGTACGTTTTGCCGGTACAGGTTCCAGATGTGTTGTCTCAAATGAGAGAGGGAATCAGATTCTCGATTGCGGACGGCCTGATCACGATGGTAGCTACAAAGGTTACGGCGACGTCGGTGACGGCGCGTGTGCTAGTCGGTGGGACTGTTAGCTCGCGAAAAGGTATAAGTTTTCCTGGCCTCAAGATCAAGCTTCGAACTATTACCGAAAAGGATAAGGCTGACATAATCTTTGCGACTAAGCATGGTGCTGACTTTTTGGCAATCTCCTTCGTCCGCTCAGAGCACGATATCCTTGAAGCGCGCCAGATAGCTAGAGAGGCGGCACAAGGCCGAGACGTTCCTCGTATCATTGCTAAGATCGAAACCCCTTTCGCCCTCGAGCGGATCGAGGAGATAGCCAAAGAGGCTGATGGGATCATGGTGGCGAGGGGAGACCTAGGAGTCGAGATCTACGCCGAAGAAGTTCCTCTCGAGCAGAAAAGACTGATTCACATATGCAATTCTCTGGGAAAGCCGGTTATTACCGCCACTCAGATGCTCGAATCGATGGTACATTCTCCAATTCCGACCCGGGCCGAAGCTACTGACGTTGCAACTGCGATCTTGGACGGTACAGATGCCGTCATGCTGTCAGGTGAAACGGCCGTAGGCGAGTTTCCCATTGAAGCCCTGACGGTGCTTGGTCGCATTGCGGAGAGGACAGAACGAGAGCTGCACAATCCCGACCTGACCCAAGTCGTTAGACCGTCTCCAATCAGAAGGAGTGTCGCTGATTCAATAGCGTATTGCGCTGCGGAACTGACTAGCTCCCTTCCGATCAAGGCGATTGTTGCCTCCACTAAATCCGGCCACTCTGCCCGAGTGATCGCAAAGTTTCGACCAGACGTCACCATTGTCGGAGCCACCCCTTATCTAGCAGTAGCGCGATCACTGACCCTGTCATTCGGCGTAACTCCGGCGATTGTCTCAAAGTCATTGGACACTGACAAAGTGCTGGATGAGAGCGTCACGGCTGCGCAAAGCATGGGACTCATCAAGGAGGGCGACTTGGTGGTTTTGGTATTAGGGCTTCCTTTTGGTGTTGGTGGGACAACCAACCTGCTCAAGGTTCACCTTGTTGGTGGCGGATACTTGATGGGTGAGAGGGTCGGCTGATCTCCATCGATTCGGTGATCAGCTTGGAATCACCTACTAAGAATGACTCTGAATGGGCTTAGCTGAATGTCCGATAATAGATATTATGTCAAGTTAATACTTGCTTCGTTTTCTGGCTAGCACAAGTGTCGTTGCCGAGTCTCAGTTATGCTGCAGAGAAACGCACTTGGGTCTCTATGAATACCGAGTCCGCTCCTGTTAGTTTTTGATCACCGACTCGCCATCTGGGTCTTCTTAGATGGAATAATTTGATACACCACGATGCATACACAACATCGAGTTGGTAACTCTTTCTAGCCCCAGCTGGCTACAACCGTCCGCGTCCTAGCGGCTGCCATGAGTTGTGCTACTCGTGGGTTTAGGCGGCCGTTAGCAAAAGTGGGAGAAACTTAAAAATTGCCCAGGGCTTGGAGTAAGCAGCCGACCGAGTATTTCATTTGGCGGGCACGCCTATCGCCTCCCTGATCTACAAACCTCTGACTACAAATTACAAAGGCCGCAGGAAAAGTTAAAGTTTGCGTCAAAAGGTAACCTAGTCCTACATGACCAGATCTTTTGAGCGGGTGTCCCGCCGCATAACGGTCGACCCTAAAAGGCGGTCAGCTATCGCTTGCAAAGCTCTGCTGCTCGTCCTCTTCTGTAACTGGTATCTTGTCGAGAACATCCAATATTGCTTGAGCTAATGCCCTTGCGGTGGCAGGATTCAACTCTAAAGCTAGCCGATATGACGGACCTAGCTCCGGATTCAGGAAGTCTAAATTCAGACTATGTCCAAAGGGCGCGTGGACTGGATGGTCGAAATAGACACTTAAGTCAGTGACTTTGAACCATCCATTTGCTCCCTTGCCGGATCCGACTACCGAGACTTTTTCAGTTAAATAGGTACACATTGAATCCTCGGTTCAAAGATTCTTGGCGAGGAACGCCCATATCTTCTGCCACCCGTCGTTAGCGGCCTCCACGCGGTAACTCGGCCTGTTCGGCGCAAAGAATGCGTGGCCCGCTCCTGGATAACTATGAAACTCATGCTCTTTGCCGAGATCTTGAAGCGTTCGATCGAGTTCCGCAACTTCTTCCGGGGTGGGAAATTTGTCCTCCTCACCGAAGAGACCTAACAGCGGGCAGGAGAGATCCTTCGCCTTATCCAAGATCGGCCCCACTTTGAGCGGTGCGCCCTCTGGTGGACTTGCAACGACATATGCACCGTAGCAGTCGATCGCGGCGTCCAGCGGAAGGCTACAAGCGGCCAGAAACGATTGTCTGCCACCCGAGCAGTAGCCAATGACGGCCACTTTCTTTGTGGTGTCATCTAAGGAGCGCAAGAAATCTACTGCCCCGGAGACGTCTCCAACAAGGCGCTCGTCCGGAACTCCCCCCATTGATCTTGCCGTTGCCGCAGCGTCGTCTGGAGATGCTCCAGGCGCTTCCCTAGAGTAGAGATTTGGGCATATAGAGCGATAGCCGTGGTAGGCGAAGTTGCGGGTTATCTCCTTTGTAGCGTCATCGAAACCGGGCATGTGGTGAATTACGATTACCGACGAGTATGGTCCCTCCCCTGTCGGTGAGGCGTAGTAGGCCTCAATGGAGTCCCCTCCACTCCCCTTGATTTCAATCGTTCCAGCGACTAGCTGGTCTTTCATATGAATTGACGTCAAAGCAACATCCTCCAGCGACAAGGCAAACTTTCTGTACGATTAATTTCTACCCTATCAAAGGATCGCTGGGTGTTCGACAGCTCACATTTAGGAGATCTGGTGTTTGTTCCTTGTAACTTATGGCGGAAAGAATAAGACTCAGCGGCCCGTGACCAACGGATGGCCACTTTTCGTGTCGAAGCTCTGGCTTTTGGAATGCATTCAAGACTAGGTTGGTTGTTATTGCAAACAGTTCGCATTTTGTGAGTGTCGATTCCAGGGAGTGTTCTTGTCAGGGCGGTTGAGTAAGAAGGGCAGCCAAAGGGCGTCTCTTGTGGATGGTTCTCAAGGTCTCAAACAGTCACTTCACGTGCGTGACCTCGTTGCTCTTTCAGTCTCAAGCGTAGGTCCCCTTTTTTCAATCGCCGCTACGGGTGGTGTTATGGCTGCAAACGCAGGTCTGTGGACATTGCCGGCAATAGGTATAATCGCTATCCCATTTATAATCGGCGCCTTTGTATTCCGCCTTCTGAACAGGCACTTTCCACACGCCGGTGCTTCTTACCACTGGTCAGCACGAATTCTAGGAGGGAAAGCCTCCCGTTTTCAGGCATGGGTTATGATTCTCGCCTACTTCACGTCCATTCCCCCCATCATCGTCCCGGCCTCTACCTACAGTCTCAATCTTCTTTTCCCTGGATACAAAGCGAGCATGCTAGCTGAATTAGCTATGTCGCTGTTTTGGTCACTCTTTGCCCTTGTGCCGCTTTTGCGAGGAGCTCGTCCGACCGCCAAGTTGACGCAGGTCTTTTTGGCTATCGAGCTCATTTCGGTAGTTGCGATAGTCGCGATCGCTCTTTTGCGATGGCACGCCATTTCTGTGCCAATTCATTTTGGGAAGCCACCGATTGGCGGAATGATAGTCACTGCGGTAGTGGCTGCAACCATACTTGATGGATGGGAAATAGATAGTTATGCTTCTGAAGAGGCACATCGTCCTAAGTCCGATCCAGGTATCGGGGGGATCATCGGAGCTTTCATGGCGCTCGGTTTTTATGCGCTCATCTATCCATTGATGTTTGGAGAAACTCCCCTTCATCTGCTGGCAGGATCGACCAACCCGATGGCGGTCTGGGGCAGCCGACTTGTTCCCGGAGCACCGTGGATGATCTTGATTCCTGTCCTCGCCTCGACTGCTGGGGGACTTTGGCTAACATCATTTATCTTAATCAGGGCTTTCTATGCGATGGGGCGAGAAGGCCTAGTGCCCGCGAGCTTTGCCACAACGAATAAACACTCCTCTCCCAGCGTTGCTACCCTGGTAACGATAGGCGCAGCATTTACCGTCACCATGCTGCAGACCCTGTTCTCCTCTTTGAACTCCTTCTTTGGCCTGATATTGTCGGCGGCGGGTTTCTTTCTGGTCCTGGAATTCTTCCTAGATTCCGTGACAGCCACCGTTTTCCTCAGAAGGTTTCACAAAGTGGACAGCGATAATGGCTCTTTTTCTCATCACCACCATCGGTTACTAACTTGGCTTTCCGGACTTGCCTCCTTCATGTTTTTCGCTTTCATGCTCGGCTTTGTTTTCTATGGCCCAAAGGCGATTGGGTCGCAAATAGATTATGTGATTGCAATTGCGATAATTTTGGGGATCGTCTTTGTTAGAGCTACTGCGAATCACAAAAGCATCTTCTATTTCCACGGATCCGATGCAAAGGAATGCGACGCTGCGGATCTGGACCTGAGTCCTGAGGGTGGAGAACTCACAGCAGACGACTTAACCTCGTCAGAATCTGTATTAGGACCGCAATAGCTCTCTAAGTCTGTGGGGCGGCTGGTTCGGATTCGTATTCGGTACTGACTATCTTTTGCCAAACCGCTAGGCGCTCTGTCCTTGCTCTGGTTGTGAGACTTCGTCACTTCCCTGATGCTGGAACTGAGTGCGATAAAGGTCGGCATACGCTCCATCTAGTTCAAGTAGCTCCTCGTGCCTTCCCCTCTCGACAATCCGACCATCTGAAATTACAAGGATCTGGTCGGCCTCTCTAATAGTTGAAAGTCTGTGGGCGATCACTATCGAGGTTCTTCCCACCAGGGCCGCCTTCAGCGCCAATTGGACAGCAGCTTCTGATTCTGAGTCCAAATGTGCGGTAGCTTCGTCTAGAACTACTACGTCCGGCGCCTTGAGCAATAGACGAGCTAAGGCGATCCTCTGTTTCTCGCCTCCCGAGAGTCGATATCCCCGCTCCCCTACTTCGGTATCAAGTCCGTCAGGCAGCGACTCTATTAACGGCATAATCTGGGCGGCACGAAGCGCATCGACGAGCGTCTCTTCCGTGGCGTCTGGCCTCGCAAAGAGCAGATTTGATCGTATTGTCTCGTGGAAGAGATGGACGTCCTGCGTAACGACACCCACGCTTCTGTGTAGCGACTTCTGTGTCGCTTTTTTGACATCTACTCCGGTGATCTTGACTGACCCTTGGGTTACGTCGTAGAGCCTTGATACCAGATGACTTATAGTCGTCTTTCCGGCTCCGGAATGACCGACGAGGGCAACAAGCTGCCCAGGTTCTGCGACGAAGCTTATGTCGAAGAGCACTTGAGCACTTGGTGTCTGATCGAGGATGGCAACTGATTCTAGAGATGCGAGCGACACTTCTTCCGGTTTTGGGTAGCTGAATTGCACATGGTCAAATTCGACCGTCGCTTGACCTCGTGGTATATCTTGCGCCCCGGGCACGTCATTAATCATCGGCTCTAGGTCCAGAACTTCAAATATTCGATCGAACGATACAAGTGCGGTCATGATGTCGACTTGAACGTTTGAAAGGGCAGTTAGCGGCCCGTAGAGCCGCGTGAGGTATTGAGTGAGGGCGACCACGGTTCCTACTGCCAACACACCTTCTGCGGCAAGGGTACCTCCCCATCCGTAAACTATGGCGGTAGCGATCGATGCAACGAGCATCAGAGAAGCCATAAATATTCGCGTATACATCGCTTGGGTTACCCCGATATCCCTGACCCTGCCCGCCTTCTGCTCAAATGCTGCAACTTCATCCTCTGACCGTCCAAAGAGCTTTACCAGCATGGCTCCAGAGACATTGAACCGTTCGGTCATAGTATTGATCATTTTGGCGTTGAGGTTGTAGCTCTCTCGAGTTATACCCTGCAAACGCCTACCCACCCATCTCGCAGGTATGACAAAAATAGGGAGGAGAACCAGAGCGACGAGCGTTATCTCCCAGGAGAGAAGGAGCATGGCAATCAACATGATTACGACGCTTATGATGTTGGACACCACCGAGGAGAAAGTATCCGTGAAGGCCTGCTGAGCGTCGAGAACATCATTATTTAGTCGACTTACTAAGGCTCCGGTTTGGGTTCGCTGGAAAAAAGCGATCGGCATCTCTTGAAAATGAGCGAATACCTGTGTGCGCATGTCATAGATGAGACCTTCTCCCACCCGTGCCGATATCCACCTTTGCCAGAGGGAAAGTACGACGTCGAAAAGGGCTAGTACTCCGACTATTAGCGCCAAGAAGACGATCAGCCTGACATTTTTCTTTATGATTCCGTTGTCAATGATCGCCCGATAGATCAAGGGCGTGGAGGCCGTGACAAATGCGTCGATGATGATTAGGGTCAGGAAGACGGCGAGTCTCCAACGATACGGGCGAGCAAATTGTACGATCCTTTTTACCAATCCCTTTGGCAGTTTTTGCGAAGTAACTGAATGGTCTCGACGAAAGGATCTCATCAAGCCCCAGTTGGCGGCCATTCCACCGCCCCCACCCCTCATTGCGTTCATCTATTGCCTTCTTTTTGGGGTGGCAAGCCGAAGGCAACTGAGCCCTTAGAGCCGTTCCAACTGTGCGTCTTAGCCTCGTCAAGGAGTTCCATCAGAGCTCTTCTTCGAGATTCTCCCAGCGGTTCAAAGAGGCTAACGGAAGAGCTATGTCGTGCTGCATCTAAATGAACTAAGAGTTCCCGGCCAGATTGCGTAAGTTCTACAAAGGTAGACCGCCGATCGGCCCTGTCTGGAATCCTCGAGATAAGTCCGGCCTCCTCGAGAGCATCAACCATCGATGTGGCTGAACGCGGAACAACTTCGAGAAGAGATGCCACTTCAGTCATGCGCGGAGGCGACTCACATTCACTAACCGCTCGAAGCATCCTTGCTTGTCCATAAGTCACTCCGACCTCAGAGAGTTTTTCTGAGATCGATTTCCGTATCGTTCTCGCTAAAAATAGCAGCGAATCAGCAAGATGGGAACATTGATCTGCTACTTCGCCATTAGAGAGCCCGTTTTCGGTTCCCGGTTCCTCTTGATCTATACCCATATACGATCCCCAAATCACCCCTACACCGAGCCCATGTAGGCTCCATAACTAATAGCATACTCGTGAGCAATACACATAGTGAGGCATTGACAATACATTGCGATAATGACTTTCACATCCAGCTGCCATCGGGTTCCATGGAGCAACGACTAGATTTAATTTGGCGCCGGAACCTTGACCTTGGCTTGTTTTCCCTTAGCTTTATAAGGGCATTAGCTGCAATTATGCACGAGAAGTCGCGCTTTTCGAGCTCCTTGAGGAACTCTGGATCCCTATAAATTGGTCCAAGCGAAAGGAATTCGGCTAATGGAGGTCAATTTACGCACTTTATTCCGCTGAGATGCATAGGCTATAGTTGCTTGAGGCTTTGAATTTGGTTGGACTCGCTCTTACGAGTGGGAACTGATCGAGTTCGGGTTGAGGGTAGACGAGCGAGCCGTATGGGTGAGCTCCTTAAGAAGAAGAGAATATTTAGTTGGCTACAGGCATTGTCAAGTTCTTCAATACTGAGAAGGGCTTTGGTTTCATAAGTCGCGAGCAGGGTGACGATGTGTTCATTCACTACTCGAATATCCAGTCCGACGGCTACAAGACGCTCGAAGTTGGCCAGAGGGTCGAGTTCGACGTAGTTCCCGGTAGAAAAGGCGAAGAGGCACACAACCTCCGAGTCGTCTAGTCAAGATAGGCCGATTCCGCCGGCTACCTGTTATAGCTCCAAAAGATCCGTAAGTTTCTAGCTGGAAAGCGTTCCGGGGCCAGTGTTGGTCTTTTTGACAACGGGCGGCGTCGGTTTCTATCTTCATTTTTAGGCGTGCAATCGGCAAGGTAGCGGGTGGCATTTGCGCGCCCCAGTGGATTACTTCCCACCTTTGGATCGCCGATTTGGGTGTCGCGACCTCCGGGTATGTTAACCGTTCACAGTAGACATATCTGGGTACCTTTCGCCAGCGGTTGCTCCGAATGGGAAGACAGCCTCAAGTTGATCTAGGTCCTCTTTACTCAGCTTTACCTCTACAGCACCAATGTTTTCCATTAGCCTGCTTGTGCTTCTGGTGCCAGGAATGGGCACGATGTCCGCGCCCTGAGCGAGCAACCAAGCCAACGCTACTTGTGCAGGTGTAACTCCCCTGGCGGCAGCAAACTCCCTGACCTTGTCGACAAGTTCGAGGTTTTTGGCGAAATTCTCACCGATGAAGCGCGGATGCCTCCTTCTGGTGTCTTTTTCGTCCAGGTCCTCCAGGGAATTAATCTGTCCCGAAAGAATCCCCCTGCCGAGTGGACTGTAGGCGACAAAGCCGATACCTAGTTCACGAACCGTTGCAAGGATTTCCTTTTCGGGATCACGGGTCCACAATGAGTACTCGGTCTGAAGGGCGGATATTGGATGAGTTTCGTGCGCCCGCCTAATGGTCGCTGGGCTTGCTTCAGAAAGTCCCAAATAACGAACCTTTCCAGCGGCCACCAGTTCCGCCATAGCAGTTACAGTTTCTTCGATTGGAGTCGCTCTATCTACCCTGTGCTGGTAGTAGAGGTCAATGTGGTCGACTCCAAGCCTCTTTAAAGAAGCATCACAGCTCTTTTTTACGTATTCAGCGTCCCCGCGAATACCTAAAAAGGCCCCAGACTCGTCTCTCACGTTGCCAAATTTGGTTGCCAGAATTACTTTGTCCCGCCGATCGCCGATTGCCCGCCCAACTAGCCTTTCGTTTTCAAAGGGACCGTACATGTCTGCGGTGTCTAAGAGGACAACTCCATTGTCTATCGCTTGATGAATTGTCCGGATCGAATCCTTCACCTCGCTAGAGCCATAGAAGTCCGACATCCCCATACATCCGAGTCCAATACTCGACACTTCTAAACCTTGGGAACCTAAAGTCGTCGTCTCCATGAAATGTCCTATCTCTAGTCAACGCTTTTGGTTAAATGCTAGCCTTTTGAGCTGAATTATGCCGGGCAGAAGCCGATTCCGCCGGGAAGCTTATCTTTTCTAGCGGCATAAACGGTTCGACCAGGTCGACAAAAAAGTTCGTCGCATCATTATTCGGGCCCTCTCCACTGCAATGCTATGGTCGCCGCCATCGGCCAAAGCGAAAGGCTCGTATCGATCTTGGTATCGATTGAGCATCGCGAGCTGCAATACCCCTTGCTGGTCAACCCTCTGCCAAAACTGAGTACCAAAGTCGATCAGCGACCGCAACGACTAGGTCTGCGCAGCGAGCATAGGAACGATACATCTCATGACTTGTGTAGACGACCCGAAAATTTGGATCGGCAAGCAGCAAAGCTACTGCCCTTCGGTAGGCATGTTCCACTGCGCGGGCCTTCCGAATGGCTTCCTCTGCTGATCTGCCAACAAGCTCCGGATGCGCCTTTAGCGCCCTGAACCCATCGAGAAGCCGTGCCATGCCCTGGTCGACAAGGATCCCCATCTCGGCGGCGGCAGCATCAGGCAGCCAACCAAGAGATTCGGCTTCGGAGACGATATTCTTGGCTTCGTTGACTACGCGGTCGCAGCGTTCAGAAAGGGTATAGAGGTCCTCTTGACTAATCGGAGTTGATAGGGCCTCGCTAAGTGCAAGCAAGAGCGCTCTACGCGCATCGTCGGCCTGGTGTTCCAAAGACTTGACTAGTTGGGCCTCTTCAATATGACCTTGTGACCACTCTGCGAAGCTGTTAGTGGCGTTACAGCTTACTTCGCCCTGCGCTATAAGCAGCCCTATCACATCGGGCGCAGTCCGGAACATGTACTTGTGGAGTGCGCCCCTACTCTTACGGTTCCGCGACTGGCTGGAGGAACTTTGGTCGTCTGCGCTCATCGGGTAGCCGTTCTGTAGACATCAAAGACACCGGCACTTAGTGCAGCACAGACTGGGACGGTGATCAACCATGACGCCACTATCCGTAGAACTCCTCGCCAATGAATATGACGGCGCCGTCCAGCTAGGCCAGCTCCTACCATCGAGGCAGTAACGACGGTCGAAGTCGAAAGGGGTACCCCTACGACTGCCGCAGTGAATATCACACATGCCGAAGTTGTTTGGGCTGCGAGGTCTTCGATTGAACTCGCTTTAGAGAGGCCCCTTGATACCGTGACTATGACTTTCCTACCGCTGATTACGGTGAAAAGTGCGAGGACAGTGGCACAAACTATCTTGACACCAAGCGATATCCCAGTACCTCCATGTCCAAAGACTCCTCCGACGCCCGATAATCCAACAGCCATAATCCCCATTGCTTTTTGCCCGTCATTTGTTCCGTCAGCGAACGCAACGGCCGCAGACGCCATCCACGTTGCCAAGTGGATTCCACCAAGTGCTTTTCGCCGCAGACGAAATGTGATTGGCCGAACAGTGCGTACCACAAGTGCCGTGGCAAGACTACCTATGATCGGGGAAATCAAGATGCCCAGTAGCACTCCCACTACCCCTACGAGGTGCCATCC
>JABEUM010000045.1 GCA_013044475.1 Acidimicrobiaceae bacterium
CTACCAAAACCTAGGTACTACAGAGATCGATAGCATTTACCCATTCTGGGCAGCGGTGATGGAGAAATTGATCTCGTTAGCCAGGAAAGTCCCGCTAGGGCGACCACGAGCACGATGGTCACACCGATTGCAGTTCCCACGTTGCTTACCCCTTTGTTTGAGACGTGAGATTGGTATAGGGGAGAGGTGTCACAGTCATGCGGTGTTTTGCGCGATCGCGAGCAGGCTTAAACTTCTCCCGAGGCGACTTCGACTGCCGAGAGTACTAATTTGCTGGTTTCCTATTCACCCAGGTGTCGTTGCATTAATCCATCTGCCGAGTTGATCTAAACCCTCTTCACTGTCCGGGTCTCCCATGTCAATAATCTGCGTGGCGTGCGATACAATCCGAGCGTGGCAGACTCGGAAAAGCTGACTGCTGGTGCTGTGTGTTGCGATCACAACTGCGGCGTCCAACCTGTCCTTGTGGGATTTGCGTGCCTCGATTAAGGTCAAGGCCTTGTCTGAGGCTTCATTGATTTTTGCCGGTTCTGTTCTGCGTTTTACGCGTAGATCCAATACTTCTATCAGACGTAGTTTCCCGTTTTCGGCGCCGAAATCCGCCCTTATGGAGAGACCCTCGTTGATCTCATAGTTCTGTACAAATTTGGGATTGGAAGTGAGAGTCTCTGGTCCCGGGTCGTTTGGACTAGAAAGGACCCCGAGTCTGTCCAATGCATCTCGCACGGTGGACCTAAGGCGTAGGTTGGATTTCGAAGTATGGTGGATTTCTTGGAGTTTCGGCCGCTCGACTAGATTTTTCATCATCCAAGCAATAGTGTCGTCCACTTGGTCGGACCGGCAGGAAAAAGATGCCGGGTCGCTGAGTTCGAAGATGGGAAATGACGTTATTAGGGCTTCTAGTCCTTCAATGCCTAGGTTCTTGTTACTTTCATTAACTATGTAACCGCAGGTTTCAGTGAAGGTCGAGACCGTCAAATTGGGATCAAGTGAGCGCAGTTTCTCCACATCCTGAGTGAGGTGTGGGTTCCACTGCAGGTCAGAATTCGGCAGCGCTGTGGTGACAATGCCAATGTTGAGGCGCTCGCCGCGATCTCGATCAGGCACGAGCCTGAGGATTCGATACTCCCCCTTGAACACTTCCATCAGTACCCTCTTCCATCAGAACTGAGCATTGATATATGCCGTTCCAGGTTCTGTATATGGACATCTCTACTTTCGGGCCACCAATCTAGTAGAAAGTTGTAGGTACCCCCGACCCTCCAGTCATTGGGTGTCTTGTTCAAGATAGCTCCGAGCGAGTCCGTCGAGATGTCCCTCAGCCTAGTTACGACCTGTTCCGCCGCCTTGACGTCGAAGCCATAAACTGGTCGCCATTTCTCCGTATAGGTGCGTGTGTTCGTATTCGGCGGATTTCCGAGGGGCGGAAACTGAAGCGGTGGAAACTGACCGGATCCAGTCAATGCGCGGCTGAAGTCGATGGCCACCAGCTCGAGCTGTTGTCCTAGCTCGTGGCTCCACTTGAACATATAGTTTCCGAAATGGCGATCAGGGTTACCCAAGAAGCAGTCGAGCGTGTAAATCTCTGTAAAGACCCTTGCAAGAACCGACTTCCATTGTGGATTGAAATGAAGGTTGAAGGCCGTGAACTGCTCTTCGAGGGTTGTATATCCCACAAGTATGACAGACCCGAACGCCCAGGTACTATCTTGCATTTCCAGTATTTCGAAGCAGGGAACTCTGGTACCGGTCTGAACGGCTACCCAGTAACACGTAAATTCAATGATTGGCATGTCTCTGAGGCCGCCAGGGCCGGCCCTCTTTACCTGGAATTCCTTTCCGTCAGGACCGACCGCTCGCGTCGTTGAGTCTGCACCTTTGGTCACTGCGTCGTATTCTCTGGTCACGCGTGTGAGGTGGAATGACAGGAATTCCGGATCACTTGTCATGCAGGTGCACCGAGCCGTTCTTGGACAGTGAAATGTGTGTTTTCGTGGAACATGTTCTCTGGACCCCCTTATGAGAAACCGGCCTTCTACCCAGATGCAGCGCGAGTTCCGACCTCAACGCCGCCTCATGCCTGACCTGCGTGCCGTCGCCGACATCGACTCCACCTCTCTACTCCTATCGACCTTCGGGTATCGACCTAGCAGCCATGGCTAGTGCCACGAACCACCCGATCAACGTCCACCCGAGGAAGATATTGATCACAAGGACGGACACCGAGTTCGGTACTCGCCTCGAGAAGGCGATGATCGTAGGGAGGAAGTAGAAGGTGAAGATTGCTGCTGCCATGAAGAGGAGAAGGAGGAGTGCCATTATTGCTGCCGCCTCATCTCAATGTTCCTCTGTGTCAGCTGGATCACTGGAGCACCGGCCTTCTGCCCTGATGCGTCACCATGTCCGACCTCAGCATGTGCCTGGTGTGCTCTCATGTATGCCTATGGCGGAGTACATTGCCGGGGGACCAGGCGCGGTTAGGGAACCAACCAGGTCGCTACAACGTTCGATCCAAAGGTCGTCGGTTGGAACACTACTGAGGTGACCTTGACGGCAGTAGGAATGTCGAAGACGACACAGCCACTCGAACTTGCACCGGCCGTAAGGGTGAACTGACCTGAGTTGAAGTTGGTGCAGCCGTTGACCGTATCGAAGCTCGCCTGGTATGTCTGGTTATCCGACCCTACGACCGTGGTCGTCACGTCCGCGTCGTCTTGGATGACGGCGCTGCTCTTGTTGGTCAGAACCAGATTGACCGCGACTAGACGATCGCCGGCGTTTGCGGCGTTGAATTGATCGGATGCGGTCGCCGGATCGGTCACCGAAATGGCTTGGACCGTGTAAGCATGGCCGTTCTGGTCCTTGACAATCTCCGTCGCACCGAGGTGGGGTTTGGAGGCCGTGGTCGGTGTGCTACCCGGAGCATTAGTCGTGCCGGTGGTCCCCGAGTTAACGGTTGCCGCGGTCGTCGATGAGTTTGGCGATGAACTCGAAGATGCCACTCCGATGATTATGAAAAGTAGAACGACGAACCCGATTATTATCCAAAGCTTCTTCCGGGACTTCTTTGGAGCTGGAATGCTGACAGTTCCGGGCTGGTTTTCCGACATCTTATTCCCCCATTTGGACGCGAACCAATTGCTCATGATTCTCTCATACCCGATGGTATCGGTCCAGACCCGGTGGGAATTTCTTTGAGTGATACCCGCCGCTGGTTCCTTCTGTCTCAGCTGCAGGGAGGAGTGTCATTATTGCTGTCGCCTCATTTGAATGTTCGTTTGCCTCTCACCGCTCCTAGCCCAGAGAGGCTACATACCTTGACAGGTCTGCATTAAGGGTTCCGACCTCGGTGCCCGCAGAGACGAATAGTGAATATGCCTAGGAGATTTCATTGATATCATTGTTGGAGATGCCCGATACGCAGCTGGTGGATCCCTGTTGCAAGTTCGTCAACATCTGAGCGAATTGCTGTTCAAGGGTTGCGTTGGGAATCGGGGGCAATGCTGCACCTGCCTTGGCGTCCTCGCCGAGCTTCGCACATGCCAGTGACGCTGTCGTGTAATCTCCGGTCGTCGTGTCCTGCTTGATTTGAGCGCCTACGTTTCCCATATCGGCGCCAAGCGCTCCAAACAGTCCACTGTGAGCTCCAGCCCACTGCTGAACGGGTGAAAACGTGGTGGAGGTGGCCGGAGCGACGGTAGACGTCGGAGCGACGGTCGTGGGTGCGGTTGCAGATGCATTGGACGACTTGTTCGACATGGAACTCAGAGCGATGATAATCAGCGCTAGAACGCCGACGAGGATCCAAAGCTTCTTCCGGGACTTCTTAGGAGCTGGAGTGCCGACTATTCCGGGCTGAATATCCGACACCTATTCCCCCATTTGGACGCGAACCAATTGCTCATGATTCTCTCATATTGGGCAGCATCAGTCCAGGTGCGCCGGACAAAGCGTTCGAGATCTTCTCTTGGACTTCCTGAGTTATTCCTCCGTGTTTGTTCTGGAGGCAATACTCACGTTTCCAGGTTGACCAGTTTTCGGAGAACCCATCACCGGAGACCATAAAATCGATATATCCGTCCACGCTTCGAGGATCCTCTCACTTGCCCAAAGATCTCGAAAGCGGCTTTTCCGAGCGCACAATCTTGATGTGCTCTTTTGCCTTGAGTAGCAGGCCCTTGTGCGCCAGGATCGTCTCGGCACGAGTAGCTGCGACGTATTGCAACGCCAACTCCTCACTATCGGGCAGATGGTAGAAAGCTTCGCCGGTATAGGGATCGACTGTGACGGCTGATTCCCACACGTTGTGAAAGTCCTCCGACAACCTGACGCTTTTCCACTGTGCTCCTTTGGCTTTGTGGGCGGTGGAGAAGATCACATCTGCCCTAGAGGCTCGAGGTTCGTTCTGCTTCAGTGCCGAGATGATGCCATTCACCGAACCTCGCAATCTTCCTACCAGGTTGACCAGTGGCGCATACGACGATCCAAGTGGCGTCTCTGTGAAGGCCTTTCAGTTCACCCCAATCAGCGAAACCCGCAAGTTCTCCGGCCTTGACAGACTTCGAGAAGTAGAGATTCGACAGGTCGTAGAGGACCGAGACCATCTCCTTGGTGCCGCCAACGACGTGGATCTTTCTCGAAGTGTCCTGTTTCTGGCTGGAGAGGATCTCCATGATCATCTTGATGTTGGAACGGAACAGGACAGTCGTGGTGTCTTCGGTATATGTCGTTCTACCTGGCGAGCCCATACCAACCAGGCGGTATTCGGCTCCCATAGCGTCGAGGAAGAGGTTGCCTGCGTCAGCGATCGCACCTCCAAAACGGTATGAGCTGCAAAGCGGCAAGACC
>JABEUM010000046.1 GCA_013044475.1 Acidimicrobiaceae bacterium
CTCGTAGACGCTTCAGCGAATCACCGAGAAATTGCACTGGTTTCACGATTCAAGTATATCAGTATGGATATAGTTTGTCGGTAGTTGACTTTAGCTTGTGGGAGTGTTTATTTCTTCTCGAACTTCATCTCCCATGTCTGGTGCCTTGGATTCGTCACTTCGTCATAAACGGAACGATTCGATTTTTGCGGCACGAAGTCGAGTCATTTTTAGGCTTGGGAGAATCCGGACTGAGAGGCACATGCTGACTCAGCTGTCGAGCAACCTTCCGACCTCGTCGGCCACTTTTCTATCCTCGTCTGAGATTGGATCCGTGTAATGTCTCGCCATGTGGCTTGTGGACCATCCGAGCCGAGCTTGCTTCTGACGCTCGGAGACAATCGGGTCAATTACCGTTGCCTGGAAATGACGAAGCGAATGAAGGTGTATATCTGAGGCTACGCCAGCTTGCTTTGCGATTCTTTTGAATCCGTGGGAAATACTGTCAGGATGAGGTGGAGCTAAACCATCCGGCGAGTAACTGAACACGAAAGCGTCACCTTCTAGGGCGAATCCACAATTTTCAGCGACGGCAAGCTGAGATTCCCTTAGACCTTCTAGCACTCGAACAGTTTCTTCGTCGATAGCTACGGTTCGCAGCGATCCCGAAGTTTTAGGTGACTTAACGATCAAAGTCCCTCGTGCTCCTATTACTGACTCGTCGACGATAACTTCTCGAGATTCAAATGAAATATCCGACCACCGGAGGGCTGCTGCCTCGCCTCTTCGCATACCGGTAGCGGCAACCAGCCTAATTAACACTGCAATTTGGATGTTGCCGCTTTTTTCAGCTGTTTGGAGAATTACCCTGACTTATTCCAAAGCTGGCGATTTCACTTGGGACTTTTTCGTGGAGGATTTGAGTAAATCTACAAGTGAAACTGGGTTTGGAATCACACCTCCTGACCATTTTCCTGCCAACCTTGCCGCTTTATGGAGTATTGCTCGGACTTGCCTGATCCCAGAGGCACCAAGTCCGCGCTCTGAAAGTGAACGAAAGTAAGCTTCGATCTCGAAGACACCAATCTTTGCAATTGGTGTCTGGCCAACCTTGTCCCTTATATGTATGCGATAGAGGCTCTCGTAATCGCTAACCGTCTTTGGAGAAAGATCCTGCCACCCATTTTGCTTCCACGCCAAAATTGCATCGTTGAAAGTCGTCTTAGCACCCCATAAAGTTCGCTCGTTCTGCGTCGGGAGGGCGCTTGATTCGAATTCAATCGAGAGCCTGGCGAGCTCTCGCTCTGCGGCTCTCTTGCTGCCAATGAATGTCGTGTGCTTGTGGTGCACTCGTCCATTGGCATCTCGTCCCATGTAGAGGCGCAGTTCCCAGACATCCGGCGGCGTTCTCAGTCGTAAAGATCCCAACTAAAACCTCCAAATGTTGGGTTAATAGTTGGGTTTATCTTATCCTATGAAATTGGTGAGTGCCATGCATATAGGCTGAGCTGGATCTATATAGCGCGCTCGGAGAGACTTGAACTCCCAACCTTCTGATCCGTAGTCAGATGCTCTATCCATTGAGCTACGAGCGCTTGTGCCGGACGTCATTCTATCGGGTCAGATTCGAAACTCACACCCATAGCCGAGAGTCAAAGCAGCAGATTAGGCAGTTGATTAGATTTATTCTTCGGAAAGCCTGGATCGCTACTGACTAGATGAAGTTCAAAAAATACGGATTTGATCTAGTGTGTAGGCAAAAAGTGGCGATCTGTTAGGTCGCGATGAAAGTCGTTTGCATCGGGAGTCAAACGCTAAAGGCTGGGCAGTCCCAGGACCCTGAACGGTTGGACAATTGAGATAGTGAGAAACACTAGTTTGGGTGGTTGGCTAGAATTCGAGGCTATACCGAATGGTTAGCGAAAGGTCGTAAGTGGGAATTTCGGAAATGGCCGATCGGTCCTCAGCTGCGCTGATCGGACGACTCACCAACAGTGCAGATGACTACAAGGAGGCGAGGAAAAACGACTCACGCAGAGCGGTCGAGCCTAGTCTCAAACTTGCCGTGGTCGCCTGCATGGACAGTCGGATAGACCTATTTGGTCTATTAGGTCTTGACATAGGAGAAGCGCATGTTCTGAGAAATGCCGGAGGCGTTGTAACCGACGACGTTATCAGGTCCCTAGTTATCTCTCAGAGGGTGTTGGGTACTGAGTCAATAGTTCTCGTGCATCATACCGACTGCGGATTGCAAAAGATCACTGACGATGGATTTAAGGATCGACTCGAGGATGAAATCGGAATTAGGCCTCCTTGGGCGCTAGAAGGATTTAAAGATCCATTCGTAGCGGTTCGCCAGTCCGTCAACAGGCTACTACATTCGCCATTTCTGGCACACAAAGACAATATTTTCCCATTTGTTTATGATGTGGACTCTCACCGCCTTATCCCGGCGTAATACAAATGAACAGGGCTATCGAGCTCGGATCAGCTCGTTACTGCCATGTGAGGTTCGTAACTTAAGATAAGTCGCTAGGTGCCAAAGGTGTGTCTATCATTTCTGGGTATTTTCCCAATTGCGAAGTTCAGTTGAGTAAAGATAAGGGAACCAAAAAGACAGCACTGTCATTATTCTTCTGCTCAAGCTGGGATGACGTCTTCCTGCTTGGTGGAGAGGAAGAGATGGTTTTCCATGAAAAATAAGTAAATATCTAATTTTCCTTGACTCATTTGACTATTTTGCCGATAAGAATAAATTAAGAATCTAATTCTCCAGGTTGACGGTCTCCCGAGACGAGGAGAGCGCCGTGAGGCATCAAGAAGACGACACTACTAGTCCGGTTTCTCCCCTGCAGCGTTCGGCCGCTATCGATGAGCTGGTAGTTAGATTTCGAGATAAGGTCCGGGTGTTCATTTCTGAAAATCGGGACTTATTCGAAGCCTTCGGCAGCGACGCCGAAAAAGTCGCTACCCACAGCGGATTAATTGCGGCACATGTCCTATCTATTCTGGCCGCCGAGCCAGTAGATGCGTCATCATCAGTGTCGGCCAGCATTGGCAGAGCGCATGCTGACCATGTGGTGAAGCCTTCCAGATACCTCGGAGCATATGACTTACTCCTTAGTGCCTACAGTGAAGCAAGAAGAGACGGAGTAAAGGGGCTGCCTCCTCTCAGCCAGATCAAGATGAGAATGAGTATCGACATAAATGCGACTCTTGACTCCTGCGACAGCTTTCTGCGAGGAAGGCTCACCAGGGACCATGCGGCGCTCTTCAAAGCCGTAGCGGATCTAGAGGTTCGGTCGAAAACGGACTTTCTCACGGGCCTCTACAACCGAGGAGCGGTGCAAGACCTGCTGAATCACTCTGACAACCCAGGAGCCTTCGTCCTATTTGACTTGGACGGGTTCAAGCTTGTAAATGACTCACTCGGTCATGGTGCGGGAGATCGCGCACTCCAGGACGTTGCAAGGGCGATGAAGGCGTCGGTCAGGCAGAGCGACACGGTTGGGAGGGTAGGTGGAGACGAATTTTGCCTTTGGGGACCAAGCGACGATCCAACAATCTGGAGGTCCACCTCAGTACTTGTTAGGCGAGTCGTAGAGTCCCTTCCTCTGCTCAGGTGGAACATAGGAATATCGGCCGGCATATCATTCAGACCACAGGATGGCACGAGTTTTGAAGAACTATACGAAAGAGCCGATCAAGCCCTGTATGTAGCGAAATCCCACGGAGCGATGACCATCTTTCTGGCAAACGGCAACGAGGAAATGCATATTGATCCGCGCTGATGAGCCCTATCCAGCGGGCCCTTAAAAAGGGTACTGAGCTGTGATCTCTCTAATAGCAACGCAAAGTTATGGCAGCGTCGTGTCTTGTGAGATAGATTTGCTTAAAAAGTTGACGCTGTTGGGAAATGATCGCATGCGAGTTCAGCTGTCGGCGAAGATCAAAGCAGCACGAAATTTTTGGGGGGTTAGTGATGGATTCGAACGACCAGTATGAACTCTTTCGTAACTTAGTTAGGCGTGTGAACATTGGGGATACTCTGACGAGATCCGCCTCTCGGATGCCGGAGAAGATTGCAGTCATCGACGGCGATAGGCGCTACAGCTATAGGGAGTTGAACTCAGAGGCTAACCAACTCGCCTGGTCTTTTAGCGCATACGGCTTGTCTCGAGGAGACTCCGTAGCACTTATGGCCGGTAACTGTGCAGAGTTTCTGATAACTTATTACGCTTGTGCGAAACTAGGCGTGATCTGCGTGCCAGTAAACCTGGGGTGGAAGTCGCGAGAGATCTCCTACGTGCTGAGACATTCCCAAGCCAAAGCCGTGGTCGTCGAGTCGCATCTGGTACCGCTATTGCTGGAATCCCTAGAAGAGTCCGACAAGATTTCACTCGCCGTGGTAACAAGGGGCCTGGTCGACCAATTCGAACCTGGATCTGACGCAAGAACCTGGGTCAGTCTTGAGGACTTCTCTTCGCTTTCGGCTTCGCTAGAGCCCGAATTTTTCGTTGACGACAGGGATCCGGTTAGCTACCTCTACACCAGTGGGACCACGTCAGCCCCAAAGTGTGTCGCCTCCAGCCACCTTTCGGTCTACCTTGAATCGATGACGGTTGACGTGGAGATGGGGCTAAAAGCCAGCGATAAAAGCGTGGCGCTAATGCCGCTTTTCCACACTGCTCAGCTCAATGGGATCGTAACCCCACTTTTGATTCTTGGCGCGAGCATCATCCTTCTCAGGGGCTTTAACCCAGACGTCCTTCTAGATACCATTGAGAAGGAGGGTGCCACACACATTTTTTGCCTTCCCATGATGTACCGAGTGTTACTTGCACGCGATGACATTGACAAGAGGGACTTTTCCACCCTTGAACTCGCAACATACGCTATGGCACCTATGCCTGATGCTGACCTCAAAAGGGCCATCGACGTATTTGGTTGCGGCTTCGCATTAGCCTTTGGCCAGACTGAGATGGCCCCGGTGACCACTGTGTTTAAGCCCGAATTCCAGCTGGACTACGCGGGTTCAGTCGGACAAGCTGCGGTAAATACTCAAGTCGAAATAATGGATGACTATGGCAGAATTTTGCCTTGGGGTATGAGCGGTGAGATCGTGTATCGGAGCCCACATGCGTTGGAGGGATATGCTCGCAACGAGGAAGCGACGAGGGAGGTATTCGCCTTCGGTTGGTTTCATTCGGGGGATATTGGACACATCGACCATGATGGCTTTCTGTGGTTTGAAGACCGCAAGAAAGATGTGATTAAGACTGGCGGTGAGAATGTCGCTTCTATCGAGGTTGAGAAGGCGATTTATGACACCGCCGATGGAGTGCAAGAAGTGGTAGTCATCGGTCTTCCACACTCGCACTGGGGTGAGGCTATTACTGCGATTGTGACGAAAAGACCGGGGGTCGACCTGACAGAAGATGGGCTTTTGGCGGCGTTGAAAGAACGGCTCTCCGGCTTCAAGACTCCCAAGGCAGTCATCTTTTTAGATGAGATGCCACGGACTTCGACGGGCAAGGTACAAAAGCATATCCTTAGGGAGCAGCTTGCTGACTACTACGGAACATGAAGCACCGATATTAGTTCCGCTTCCGCTTCTCAGCGAAACGGGTAGCGCATCAAAATTACTACTCTTTCACTCTGTGGACGCCGGTAGAACGCAACTTAAGATCAAGATATTTGACTCACATATGCACATAATCGACCCCCGGTTCCCGCTCGTGCAAAACCAAGGTTATGTACCCGAGTTTTTCGGAGTGGGAGATTATCGTGAAAGCACCGCTTCCGTTGAAGTCTTGGGAGGGGTAGTAGTTGCCGGATCATTTCAAGGCTTCGACCAGACTTACCTCGTTAATGCCCTTAGGGACCTAGGCCCGAATTTCGTAGGTGTCGCCCAAGTTCCTCCTGATATCGACGAGGAAGAGTTGCTATTTCTCAATGAGCGAGGAGTTCGAGCGATCCGGTTCAACCTATTTCGAACTGGTAGCGAGTCGATCTCACAGCTGGAAGAGATTGCTAACCGAGTATGGGACCTCCATGGTTGGCATAGTGAACTTTACGTAGACCCAAAAGATCTTCACTCACTGAAACCCCTGATCAGGAGGCTCCCTAAGGTATCTATCGACCATTTAGGGATGGCTGAAAATGCCCTCGATAGCGTACTTGATCTAGTTGCAGCAGGGGCAAAGGTGAAGGCGACTGGCTTTGGACGGGTTGACCTAGACGTCGTTCGGACTTTGAAGAAGATCCATTCGGTCGACCCGAATGCACTGATGGCTGGGACTGACCTACCGTCGACTAGAGCGAAGAGGAGATTCTCGATCGACGATCTCCATTTGATACAGGACACCTTCCAGGAAGAGACCGACCTTATCCTCCATAAGAATTCGCTTTCTTTCTATCGAGTTGGTGATTCTTAGAACCCTGGTTTTTTCAGATGATGGAAATCGAAACCGAATAAAGACTTCTTAATGTCCGTCTATTTTCGCCAAGGAAGTGAATAGAGTGCAGTGACTAAGAAACGCCAAACGTGCCACCCCGGTCGGTCCGTTTCTGTGCTTTGCCACTATCACCTCGGCCGTCCCTCGGTCGACCGAATCTGGCGCATAAACCTCGTCCCTGTAGATGAACATTACTATGTCGGCATCCTGCTCGAGAGAGTTATGAACCAGCATTGTATTGCCAAAGAAGCAGTGGGTGTCCCTCACGGTTAAGTCGTAACAGACTTCTTGTCCTGCCGACGTTGTCTCGACCATCTGATCCCAGACAATTCTGTCATCGACGAGTACTGCCAGTTCAACGCCACTTTCCAACTGGTCCAGTCGCCGCCACCCTTGGACTGTGTAAAAGGGGTGGTTTGCGGTAGCCCTAATTGACAAGCCGCTCTTGGTGGTCAGGGTAAAGGTCTCCTTCACTCCAGTTTCAAAGATGTTTATCAACTCGGAGGAGACCACCCCTCGACCGTCGAATGCGAGGACCTTTCGTCCCACCCATCCTGAATTCAACATCTCGGCTATGGTTAGAGTTGAACTGTCCGACAGGGTGACCAAGGTGTCGGCGGTTACACACCCCGACTCTCGCAAGTCCGCTAGCTGAGGTCGCCGATCATGTCGGGCTTCTAGGTTTCGAGAAAGCTGGGACAAAGCTACCACTGGAACATCGAGTTGGCGGGCGAGGATCTTTAGACCCCTGGATATTTCGGATACTTCAACTTGGCGAGATTCTGCACCTCTCCTACCCGACATCAATTGGAGGTAGTCTATGACGACGAGCGAGAGGCCCTCCCTGGCCTTCAGCCTCCTAGCTCTGGATCGAATGTCTAATATCGTCAGGTCTGGGTTGTCGTCTATGTAGATCTTGGTTTCGGAAAGCCTGCCAATAGCGTGAGAGATCTTTTGCCAGTCAGCGTCGGTGAGCTTGCCGCTCCTGATTCTCGAAGAATCTACCCTCGACTCGGCGGAGACCAGCCTTTGTGTGAGCTCGATGTGGCTCATCTCTAGACTGAATAGCAGGACTGGCTCCTTGGCGGTCCTCGCA
>JABEUM010000047.1 GCA_013044475.1 Acidimicrobiaceae bacterium
CTTTTCTTCGGAACCACCCATAACGTCTTCAGGCTGGGCTTCGGAACCGCCCATCTCATCCTCAGGCTCGGAATCGGAACCGCCCATAACGTCTTCAGGCTGTGCTTCGGAACCACCCATAACGTCTTCGGGCTGGGCGTCTGATCCACCCATAACGTCCGCTTGACCGGACTTATCGTCGCTTACAGCCATGGTTCCTCCTCGGGAGATTATTCGATTTTTAGCCTAGTTGCGTGCTAGCCGAGATCGGCTCGCGAACGTGCCACGATTGTAGAGGGAGCGTTCCAAGGACGGCAGTGAGTCCCAGGGTTCCCGGGACTCCTGATTTAGGATCCTGCGAGTTTCGATGAGTCAACCTCGAAAGCCGAAGAAAGGTTCTAAAAGTTACCGTTTTCAGAACCCTCGTACCGGGGAAGAAATGAGGCGGAATTTATCCAAGACTTCGAGAACTTCGGGCCGTTGGGCGGAGACCGCTGGCCGTTTAGATCCCCTGAACTTCACTCATAATAAGAGCAGATCAAGTCCGGGTAAATCCGCTTTTCAAAGGCAATTTGCCCAGGCGATTCTCGGGCAAAGATCGACATGGCATCACTTGAAGTCTGCCTTTCCTGTAGGAGTCCCGGACTAGTTTCGGTAAAAGAGCATTGGCAGCTTTATATGGCCGATGCCAAGATGTTCCTTGTTTTGGCTGGTGATGGTTATCCCTGCCGTCTCACTAGCCTTATTGGGGTATTGTGCCCGAGTAAAGTGGAGCCTTTTCAGGTTAATTTGCAGACGTGGGCGATGTAGATTTTTTCAAAACTCTTAGGAGCTGTTTCTGGTGACAGTCGATGAACTTCTAGCTCAGCTAGATGGAATATTGAAGCGGGCAGAAGGCCACTTTGCCGAAGTGACCAAGGTGACGGACCTGCGCGAGCTGGAGCTTGGCTATATCGGAAAGAAGGGTTTTCTGGCGGAGGTCTCCTCGGAACTCCGGAACCTTGACCCCGAGGCGCGGAAAGTTGTCGGCGAGGCGCTTAACTTGGTCCGCTCAAAGGTAGTTGGCTATTCCGAAGGCGCTAGAGGTGTGCTGGTTGCAAAAGAGACCGAGGAACGCATCGCCTCTGAGGCACAGGATCTTTCCGAGTTCCTAGTTAGAAAGACCGACGGGATCGGGTCAATCCACTTGATATCACAGACCCGGGCGGAGTTAGAGGATGTCTTCGTTGGGATGGGATTCGTCGTCGAAGACGGACCAGAGGCCGAGAGTGAGTGGAATAACTTTGAGGCGCTGAATATTCCTCAACACCACCCAGCGCGAGCATCGCAGGATAGCTTCTTTCTGGAATTTGGATCGGCCAATTCAGTACTTCTACGGACCCACACCTCGCCTACGCAGATCCGGGTGATGTCCACTCAGCCGCCGCCGATCTACGCCGTAATGCCCGGAAGGGTCTATCGCCGAGACACAGCAGATGCGCGCCACACTCCGGCTTTTCACCAAATCGAAGGATTGGTGATCGATAAGGGAATCAACTTCGCACACCTCGCCGGGACTATCGACACCTTCACCAAGGCCTACTTCGGTCCCAACAAGACCTCCAGGCTACGCCCGGCCTATTTCCCCTTTACTGAGCCGTCTGCTGAATTCGAGATAACTTGCACCATTTGCAACGGGATCGGATGTCGAACTTGTTCGAATACTGGGTGGATCGAGCTCGGCGGGTGTGGAATGGTTCACCCTAACGTTTTGGTGTCGGTTGGCTTGGACCCCGAAGAGTGGAGTGGCTTTGCATTTGGATTTGGGATCGACCGATGCGCTCAGATGAAGCACGCCATATCTGATGCACGTGTCTATCTAGACAACGATATCCGTTTTCTGTCGCAGTTTTAGTATTGAGGTTTAAATGAAGGTTCTTTTGTCCTGGCTGTCGGAGTTTGCCGATTTCTACTCGTTAGATAAAAAAGGCGGGCCAGATGAGATATCCGACGCACTTGTGAAGACTCTCGCCGAAGCGATGAACAACCTTGGGCTCGTCGTCGAAGAGATAGACATGGTGGGTGGAAATCTCGGTTCCGTCTACGTTGCGAAGGTGCTCGAGATAACAGCGATCAAAGGCGCAGACAAGATCAGACGGGTGATCGTAGACGTAGGGGATAAGGGAGAGATACAGGTCGTATGCGGGGCATTCAACTTTGTCGTTGGGGACTACGTACCATACGCCGCAATAGGTGCGGCACTCCCCAACGGTCTGACCATTAAGGCAGCGAAAATGCGAGGAGTCGACTCCTTCGGAATGCTCTGTTCAAAGACCGAGCTTCGCCTTGGTGCGGATTCGGGCGGACTAATGATACTGGACAGGGCGCTCATTCCGGGAACGCCGATCGCCGAAGCCCTTTCTATTAGGCCTGATGTCCTTTTTGACCTAGCAATCGAGGCGAACAGGCCAGATGCAAACTCCGTAATTGGTGTTGCTAGGGATCTCGCAGCACATTTCCGGCTACCATTTTGCCAGCCAGTGGGCGTGTCGTTCGATGTGAGAGAGGACGACGGTCTCAAGTTGGCGCGGGTAACAGATCTCGACCTGTGTGATCGATTGCTTTTGGCGAGGATCGAGGGTGCATCGAAGCTCAAGTTGAAGGAGTTTGTACCCCTGAGACTGGAACTCTGTGGGATGAGATCGATAAATCCTATAGTTGATGCGTCGAACTACGTAATGCTAGAGCTTGGCCAGCCAACACATCCCTACGACGCCACGAAGTTAGCATCCAAGGTGGTGTCCGTCAGGGCGGCCAAGCCCTCCGATGAGCTTGTGACCCTGGACAATGTTGTTCGAAAGTTGGCTAGCGATCAACCAGACGGGTTCTTGGACATTGTCATTGTCGACTCAAAGGATGAGGTCGTTGGGCTCGGAGGAATCATGGGGGGAGAGTCGTCGGAGATCTCGGATTCGACGGAATCGGTCCTTTTGGAGCTCGCTCACTTCGACTCTTCTACCATCGCCAAGACCTCAAAGAGGCTCCAGCTTAGGTCGGAGGCTTCTGCTCGATTTGAGAGGGGAGTCGACCCCGAACTACCGCCGATCGCACTCGCTAGGTTCTGCGAACTACTGGACACGAGTCCGTCGGCAATGTTGGATGTAGTGCCATATGTGTTCGAGCCAAAACGAGTCAAACTTCGATTTGAGAGATTGAACTCTTATTTAAACCATGAATTTCTCATCGACGAGGTCAAAGCCCTATTGGAGCCGATCGGATTCGGTGTTATTCCGATGGGCGAGGACCTTTCGGTTACCGTCCCGAGCTTTCGCCCGGACTGCTCAATCGAAGTAGACATCATCGAGGAGGTAGCAAGGCACTACGGATACGCGAAGGTCGACAAGCTCCGCCTAAATCCACCTCAGGTCGGAGGGCTCACTAGACAGCAGAAGCTGCGTAGAGGGATAAGGGCTTTCGCTAGAGACAACGGCTTCAATGAGATGTGGGGGAGTTCGATGCTCTCACCAACGGAGCATTCACCCTTTGGAATTTCAGATCAAGCTATTGCGCTGAGTAATCCGCTGGCGAGGGAGGAGTCGGTGCTTAGGCGATCGCTCCTTCCCTCGGTGGCAAGGGCGCTAGTTCATAACTCAAACAGACAGATTTCCCCGATACGGCTGTTTGAGTTGGGAAAGGTCTTTGAACCCCGCGTTACCGAGGAGGGATTGCCGCTCGAGACCGAGAGGCTGGCATTTTTGCTGACGAGTCCCGAATCGGCTACGAATGAGATGACGCGGATACTTGGGTTATGCTTTGGCTTTTTTAAATTACCACAGCCGACACTCGACACTCCGACTGTCTTGAATGGCGATTCGATACTGACCTCGTGGCCAATGCTTCACCCTACGCGATCGGCGGCTGTGGTTTCAGACGGCATCCCCATTGGGGTCTTGGGCGAGTTGGATCGGGACCTAATCGCAGCACTGACGTCTAATACCACCAAGGATAGGGTGGCTTACCTCGAATTGGACCTCGGGTTGATCTTTATGCAACTTCCCGGCGCGGTACAAGCCAAGGCTGTAAGCGCCTTCCCGCCATCGGAATTTGATCTAGCATTTTTTGTCCCTGATACCGTTGGGGCACAAGAGATGGTGAATGCGGTTCGCTCGTCCGTGGGAGAGTTTTGTGAGTCGGTATATCTCTTTGATAGCTATAAGTCAAAGGAGATGGGAGAAGGCATCAAGTCTTTGGCGGTGAAGATTCGGCTTCAAAACCCGGCAGCTACCGTTACCGATAAGGAAATCCAAGATGCCATCGCTCGGGTAGCGTCACACATGGATATGTCCTTCGGCGCTAAGCTCCGGACGGTCTGAACTGGCAAGATCGTCGGATTCGAGCAAGTCGCCAACTGGGGCTGACTAGTTCGGAGATCATGCAATGCATAAATGAGCAAAATCTTGCATGATCATGCATCATCGCGTGGGTTTCGAATGTAGGATTTTGATAATGAAAGTAGCTATAGCTGGAGCGTCTGGCTTTGCAGGCGCCGAGCTTATAAAGATCTGTACTAGGCATCCAGAATTGGAGTTAGCGGCTGTATTCGCAGAGTCTTCCGCTGGCTTGGAAGTGAGGGAGAGCCACGCTGGGCTCTCTGACGTCGATTTAGTGATGATATCTACCGAGAAGTTGCTCTCCGTTGTGGACGACCTGGCTATCGAAGTGGTCTTTCTCGCCCTACCGCACGGAGCTTCGCAGGATTACGTCCCTCAGCTACTTGAAAGGGAATTGGTCGTTGTGGACCTCGGTGCTGACTATAGGTTGAAGGACCCCGGGGAGTATAGGACTTGGTATGGTGCGGATCATCGCCAGCCCGATCTGCTCGAGAAGGCGGTTTACGGTCTCGTCGAATTCAACCGGGACCGACTAAAGGGGTCGAGATTTATCGCCGCCCCCGGCTGTTATGTTACTGCGGCCTCGCTGGCGATCAAACCACTTATCGACGATTCCTTGGTCCTCTCCGAACCGGTGATCGTCGACGCAGCGTCTGGTGTCTCCGGAGCTGGAAGAACCAACAAGTCCCAGAATATGTTTATGTCTATCGCCGAGAACTTCTCTGCTTATGGCCTGAAAAACCATAGGCACACGGCCGAGATCCAGACAAACACTAATGCCAAGGTACTTTTTACCCCCCACCTTGCTCCGATGACGAGGGGGATATTAGCTACTTGTTATCTCAGGCCGACGGATCGGATCGAGTCGCTCGATGCTAAGGATGCCGACGAGCTTTTAGCCTCCTGTTACCGGGGGACTTTTGCGAGTGACCCCTTCGTTGACGTAGATCTCTACGCCCCAAGCACC
>JABEUM010000048.1 GCA_013044475.1 Acidimicrobiaceae bacterium
CATCGTATCGTAGCCGCCGGGAAGAGTCCTTACAAAGTGATCTGCGAATGCGGCTTTGGATGCCTGCTCGACCTCTTCTTCGCTAGCCCCGCTTCGCCCGTAGGCGATATTTTCACGGATCGTCCCTGCGAATAGCCAGGTATCTTGCAAGACCATCCCATAGACCCGCCTAACCGAGTCCCGAGAGAGTTGCTTGTAATCGACGTCGTCCAAGGAAATATCCCCCGAGTCGATCTCGTAGAAGCGCATCAGGAGGTTAACGACCGTCGTCTTGCCAGCGCCGGTAGGTCCGACAATTGCCACGGTCTTCCCTTGAAGGACTTCGAGGCTGAACTCTTCGATCAGCGGCTTGTCCGGCTGATACCTGAAGGAGACCTCTTTGAGTTTCACGTGCCCTTCAATCTGGCTCGGGAGGCTTACTTGGTCAGATAGTGGCTCCTCTTCTTTGGCATCCAGTAGTTCAAATACCCTCTCCGCCGAAGCGAGGCCAGATTGCAACATGTTCATCTGGCTCGCAATCTGGGTCATCGGCTGGGTGAACTGCCTGGCGTATTGGGTAAATGCGACAACATTGCCAAAGGACATCGCCCCGGTAGCTACTCGATAACCCCCCAGGACTGCAATAATGACGTAGTTGACGTTAGAAAAGAACTGCATCATGGGCTGGATGATCCCAGAGTAGAACTGTGCCTTGAAGCTCGCCTGGTACATTTTCTCGTTCAAGCCATCGAATACCTCCATGGAGCTTTTACGCCTCCCGAAGACCTGCACCAAGGAGTGGCCAGTATGCATCGCCTCTACGTGTCCGTTTAGCGCTCCGGTATCTCGCCATTGCGATGCGAACTGGACCTGAGACCGCTTGGCTATCCGCGTGGCACCAATGATCGCCAAGGGGACGGTGATGACCGAAGCGAGTGCCAAAAGGGGTGATATCCAGAACATCATCGCCAAGACTCCAATTATGGTGAGCGCGGAGGTCAGGAGCTGGCTTAGGCCCTGCTGAATGACCGTCGATATGTTATCGATATCGTTGGTCACTCGACTCAGAATATCGCCATGCGGATGGGTGTCGAAGTAGCTCAGAGGCAGCCTGGCGAGCTTCTCCTCGACGTCCTTTCGCATAGTCGAAACGGTCCTCTGTGCCACTCCCGCCATGATGTAAGACTGAGCCCAGCTGAAAACCGATCCAATTATGTAGACCGCCGCCGCAAGGAGCGCCAAATTTTTCAGCGCAACGAAGTCGACGCTGTTCGACGGCCTGACCCCCATGGAAGAGATCATCGAAGCGAAGTTCGATTTTCCATGGGCTGCGAGGTACTTGCTGACGCAAGCGGCTTGGTTATCGCACTTTACAAAGAGCTCTTTTATCTGAGACGTCGAACCGATTATTCCAGAGAAGATGACGTTTATAGCATCGCCTAAGAGCTTCGGGCCGATGACGGTGAACGCTACGCTAAAGGACCCGAGGAGTAAAGCAGCTATCAATTTGGGTGACTCGGGCTTTAGTCTTCCGGCTGAACGCCTGACGGCGACCTTGGAATCCTTGGTCTTCCTGACGGGGCCGCCCATCCCGCCCTGGAGACCCCCCGGTCTCGCTCCACGTCCGGCTAACATTATGCGGCTCCTTGAGTCTGTTGGGACTCTACTATCTCTTTGTATTCGATACAACTCTCCATCAGTTCCCCGTGCGTACCAACCCCAACGACCCTCCCGTCGTCAAGGACGATTATCTCGTCAGCGCTCATGATGGTCGAGACTCGCTGTGCGACGATCACTACTGTCGCCCCAGAAAGTTCGGACTTCAGTGCTCCGCGAAGTCGTGCGTCGGTTGCGGCGTCCAAGGCCGAAAAACAGTCGTCGAATAGGTATACCGACGGCCTCTTCACAAGCGCCCTAGCTATGCAAAGCCTCTGCCTCTGACCTCCCGAAACGTTAGTTCCGCCCTGCTCTATCGGGCTGTCGAGTCCGTCGGGCATCTCGGAGACGAACTGCTTCCCCTGGGCAATCTCGAGTGCCTTCCAAAGCTCTTCGTCGGTGGCCTCCGGGCGGCCGAAGCGCAGGTTCTCTGCGACGCTACCCGCAAAGAGGTAAGAGGCCTGGGGGACAATGCCGATGTCCCGCCAGAGCGACTCCAACTCCTGTTCTCGGACGTCTACCCCATTTACCTCGACGCTACCCACGGTCGGGTCGAAAAACCTCGGGATCAGATTCACCAGGGTCGTCTTGCCCGACCCGGTTCCTCCAATGATCGCCGTTGTTTTGTGGGCTTCAATGGTGAAGTTCAAATCGTGCAGCACCGGCTCCTCGCCTCCGAAATAGGCGAAATCAACCTGCTTGAAGTCGACCCGGCCATTGCGGGTGGCGGGATCGGTGGGAGAAGTAGGTTCCTTCACCGTCGTCTCGGTAGCTAACACCCCTTCGATCCGATCTGCACAAGCGATAGCCCGGGGAAGAAGGACCACCACGAAAACCGCGATCATCACCGAGAAGAATATCTGCGATATGTAGGTGATAAAGGCGACAAGGTTTCCAACCGGCATCTGTCCGTTACTTATGAGGTGGCCACCAAACCAAACCACCGCGACGGTAGACAGGTTCAAAATCGCCATTAGCGCCGGCATTGCGAGGGCAAAGACCCGGTTGATGCTTAGCGCAGTTGCGGTGAGGTCGGCATTGGCTCCCTCAAACCTAACCTCCTCTTCCTTGGTCTTTAGAAAGGCCCTGATTACCCTGATCCCGGTAATCTGCTCTCGAAGAATCTGGTTTATCTTGTCTATCTTGAGCTGCATCGATTGAAAACGGGGGACCACGGTCCGGATCATCAGGGTGAGCACAAGGGCCATCAACGGGACGACAACTACGATGACCAATGAGAGGTGGACGTCCTCCCGAAGGGCCATCAGGATTCCTCCGACACCCATGATCGGGGCCATAACCATCATCGTCAGGGCAACCTGGACAAAGAGTTGGATCTGCTGGACGTCGTTGGTATTCATGGTAATTAGCGCGGGAGTCGAAAAGTGGACCATGTCATGTTCAGAAAATGACTGAACCCGGTCGAAAATCAACCTCCGCAGGTCCCGGCCGATACCCATCGAAGTCCTCGAGGCAAAGTAGACCGCCACGACCGAGATTGCACCCAGCACAAGGGTGATCCCGACCATAACCCCACCGGTCCGCCAGATATACCCGAGGTTGCCAGTTACGACCCCATTGTTGATCAGATTTGCATTGAGGTTAGGAAGGTATAGGTTGCCAACCGTCTGGATAGCTATCAGCGCCATAACAAGAGAAATTGCCCGGTAGTAAGGCTTGGAAACCTTCAACAGTAGACGCCACAGCATTTGCCCTCAATTCACGCGATTCAAAAAAGACCTCTATGAGACCCTAGCCAACGACACCGGCAACTAAGTTTCAGTTCTGCCACTTTTTAGCCATCCACACCCGACGAGACACCAAAGAAATTAGGAAGCGGTTCCCTAAGTCTCCCCAGATAAACGGGACTCCTCGTCGCTTGAACAATCGACTCGTTCGATCACGATCAATAGTTCGCAATGAACCGGACCTATGCAAAAGCGGATTCCCAATCAATCTCTTTACAGCCAATCTCTTTACAACTGGAAATCCAAACTCTAGAACACGGCTGGCCGGTCCAGCTAACGACCTATGTCACATATCGAAGAGCAGATGTGGAGAAATCCCCCGACCAACAAATCCAGGCCCCGGTCGTGGACCAAGTCGGCCCCTGGCCTACTTGGCGGCTAAAAGAGTTACCAAAACCACACCCAGGCATGCAAAACGACTTGCGCCGAGACAACGCAGGTGGTATCTTTTGTCTTCAGTTGTCACGAGGTGCCCTACATTCGGCCGTTGGTCGTGGGGAGAATCGGGAATCCGGTTTAATTCCGGAGCGGGCCCGCCACTGTAATCGGGGAGCCTGCGCCCATGGTGCCACTGGGGTTATCCCCGGGAAGGCGGGCGCTGGTAGCGATCCGAGAGCCAGGAGACCGGCCTCGTTGACCACGATAGCTACCCGTGGAACCGGTAGCCGAGTACGGAGGCATAGAAATGTCCCTTGATTCTGACGCAATAGCGTCTCGAGTTGTTTCGCCATCGAGCGCTATTCGCTCAAACCAACCTTGGAAGCCTGAATCATACGGCATCGAAGAAGTCATAGATGCCGACCGAAAAGGAAAGGCCAGGGATCTCTTTTGGCTCTGGATGGCGGCAAATCTCGGATTAATCGCCGTCGTCTACGGGGCGATCATGGCGGCGATGTCGCTTGATCCATTACAGGCTGTAATCGTCGGAATAGTCGCAGCGATTGGCTCTTTTATCCCCGTTGGCATCTTGAGTGTCGCAGGGAAAAAGGGCGGGGAACCGATGCTCGCCCTCTCTCGCCGAGTCTTTGGGGGTAAGTTCAACAAGGGACCCGCACTTGCGAGCTGGCTAAGCCTTGTCGGGTGGGAGACGATAACTGCGGTAGTAGCGACCGAAGCTATCCTCGCAATCTTTGGCTCGGGTTTGCACCACGGCGAGCGAACGGCGATCGCCGTTTTGATCCTGGCGGCGATCGTCACGATATCGCTTTTGGCTAGTCGACTTGGGCACGCCACGATCGTAGTGATCCAGACAATTACCGCCTGGGTTTTCGGAGTAGCAACTGTGGCAATGGCGATACTCATTGCCACCAGGATCTCGCTCTCTCCAGCACATCCGGCCCATGCGGCCCCCTTCGGTATGCTGTTGGCAGCGGGATCAGTTATCGCCGCAAGCGGCGGGGTAAGTTGGGTCAACGTGAGCGCCGACTATTCCCGGTATCTCCCGCGATCAGAGCGGTCTTACAAGGTGGCGGGATTCACCGCACTTGGCGCAGGCATTCCCTTTGCAGCCCTAGTTATCTTTGGCTACTTCCTCGCCCAGTCGGTCACCTCGCTGGCTTCGAGCGCAGATCCGATAGGGGCGATCCGGACTATCTTGCCGGTCTGGGCGACAATTCCCTATCTGATATTGGCAATCGCCGGGCTAATCGCCCAGATGATCCTCGGACTCTACTCTTCGGGTCTTAGCTTGCTGGCCCTCGGGGTACGTCTCGAGCGCTCAAAAACGGTACTGGTAGATGCAGCATTGGTAATCGTTGCCGGGGCTTGGATCGTATCAAGGCCGGGATCGGTCCTTTCGACCCTGGTGAGCCTCGTTGAGCTACTTGCGGTTCCTATCAGCGCTTGGGCCTTGGTATTCGCTGTTGGGATCGCCAATCAGAAGGTCCGGTCCAAAAAGCCAAGACGAGCATCTTCGGGCAGTTGGGGTGCCCTGGCGGCGTGGTTAATCGGCGATCTGCTCGGATTTGCCTGGACCAGTTCATCTGTCTATACCGGTCCTTTGGCGAAAGGTTTCATCGGCCAGGATGGACTTGGTTTCGCCGCTGGTGCACTAGTTGCCGGTTTGGTATATCTACTCATCCCGTTAGCCAACAGATCAAAAGGCGATCCGAACTAGCGAATCAAGCTGCAACTTATTTCGGGGTGGCTGTTTCGGGGTGGATGGTCGAGGATTAAGTCCGGTCCTCGGCCGTCCCTCGAGCGTGGCTCGCTCTGAATCGGCGATAAAGCTAAATGAGCCCTTTAGGGAAATCATTGCCGAGGTCGTCCGGATTGATCTCCTCTAAGGTTTCGCCCATCGTTTCGGGAAAGAAGATGAGCACAACCACCGAGAGTACTACCGGCCCCAACATCAAAAGTGCGATCGGAGTACCGTAGGAGAGTCCATTAGCCCGGCCCACCCCGACGAGGATCAAGCCAACCGCCGATCCAATCCTCCCAGCTACCGTCGCAATCACATTTGCCCCCGAGCGGAGCTTCGTCGGAAATAATTCCGGACCGAATACGGATATAGCCGGGACGCCGAAGGTGCCAGCTATCGATCCGAGAGTCGCAAATACGATCAGCCAGTAGCCGGAGCTGACAAAGGCCAACCCGTAGAGCACCCCTCCAACCGCCAGGCCCAACGAAGCCACCCCCCTCCGGCCCCTGGTTTCAGAGAGACGGCTCCCCAATACGAGTCCGATCCCGGCGGGGAGGTTGGTAAATAGGGTAAACAGCGAGACCTGATACGGGAGGTAGTGCCTATTGACCGTCAGGTACTGGTTGCGAAACTGCGAAGCGGGGATGAAGAAGACGTTCACCAAGGCAGCTGCGACGCTGATAAGGATCAGCCTGGATCGCAGCTTTGGCTGATTTAGCTCCTTGAGGGATCTCGGCCGACTTGCCTGTTGGAACCTCTGCGACTCTGCGAGCCTCCTTACCGACCACAACAGTGCTAGTGCGAAGATAGTAATGAAAAAGAGGACCCGCCACATCCAGTTAGGGAATAACTAACTGGATGTGGCGGGTCCTCTTTTTCATTACTATCTTCGCAC
>JABEUM010000049.1 GCA_013044475.1 Acidimicrobiaceae bacterium
AGGATGTGTAAGTCTGTGCCACAAATTGTGGTAGCGACCATCTTTACGATCACGTCGGTTGGTTGTTGGATGACCGGATCCGGGACTTCTTTCCAACTCTTCTTGCCGGGTCCGCTATAGACGAGTGCCTTCATAACTGCCTCTCCTCGAAGTAGGTTTTTGACTAATATTCGTTCGCTCTTATACCTTTCCTCTGTCTGCATGTGGGTCTGTATCTAAGGGGGTCACCGCTAAAGGGTCACGTGACTGCCTCGTCGCTAGTTTAGGGCTCACCTGCTGGTAAATAGATGAGTTGTGGAGGATCCTCGCGCTGGCTAGTTGCCTTGTGGCCGTGAGGAAAATATCGGAGCTGGTCTATAGCTAAATTAGTTCTTTGCATTAGATCCGTCCACTGATGCCCGCTGGTCATACCTTTAATCGAGCGCTTAGCCCAGCTTGAACTTCGGAGATTTCCAGACCCACGGTCACCCTACCGAAGCCCCCCAACGGTTATTTCTGCCTGCGAGTAAGCAATCTATTGGTGAAATTATCAAATTAGATTCGAAAGAAAAAGCTTGTCTAGCTGGAATGTAGCAAGAGTATTTCATAATACGGGATGACAGTTCCAAGAATGTGCTGTAGTATCCAAACTACGACACTGTTGGGGGGTCGGAAGCTTTATATAAGGCGAAGTGCCGTCAGCTACGGACGGCGGGAGGTCGGAATGTTCGTTAACAAGATGCCGAAGTATGAGATTCTCTCCGAAGATGCGTTGGCGGCGCTCGACAGGGGATGGAAGCGGATTGTCAGTGAAATCGGAGTGGAGTTCGTTCACGATGAGGCGTTGGCACTTTTTAAAGCCGCTGGCCAAAAGGTCGAGGGTAACCTTGTCAAATTTGACCCCGAGTTCATATTAGAGCAGGTAGCGAAGGCCCCGCATAATTTCGAACTCCAGGCAAGAAACCCGAAGAACTCTGTTCACATCGGCGACGACAATATGGTCTTTGGCGCAGTATACGGTCCACCCTTTTTCAGACAAGGTGATCACCGCGGGGACGCGACACTAGAGAACTTCCGTACCTTGACCAAGCTTTCGCAAGCCTTTCCTGAGTTGGATTCGGCTGGGGGAGTCATCTGCGAGCCCAATGATGCTCCGTTCGATTCGAGACACCTTGACATGCTCTTCGCCCAGCTGACGCTGACCGACAAGATCTATATGGGAAACGTGGTGTCGGGGGTAAATGCCAAGGACACAATCGCCATGAGTGAGATTGCATTCGGCGGACGTGAGACCCTGGAGAAGACGCCGGCGACTCTTTCCCTCATCAACTGCAACTCGCCGCTTCGCTGGGACACCAGAATGCTCGAGGCGCAGTTCGAGTACTCTAGGGCAAACCAACCGGTCGTTTTGACACCTTTTTTGCTGATGGGAGCTATGTCTCCAGTCAGCATTCCGGCTACACTCGCCCAGCAAATGGCAGAAGCACTGTCTGGAATTACGCTCTCACAGCTGATAAGGCCGGGAGTTCCAGTGGTGTTCGGCTCCTTCTTGTCCAACATAGACATGCAATCTGGTTCACCTTGCTTTGGCACGCCAGAATCTGCGGTAGGGCTATTGTGTACCGGGCAGATAGCGCGTCACTTGGGACTGCCTTGGCGGTCTGGCGGTGGACTTACGTCGAGCCAGGTCCCAGATGCCCAGGCCGGCTACGAAGCGCTCATGACCATGATGCCGACTTTTCTTGCCGGTGCAAACTGGGTCATGCACACCGCCGGATGGCTAGAGGGTGGACTAGTAGCCTCGGTTGAGAAGTTCATAATCGATATCGAGATCCTCAGGATGCTCAAGCATGAATTTACTCCGGTCGAATTTGACGAAGAGTCTTTTGCTTTCGGCGCCCACGTCGAAGTCGGACACGGAGGGCACTTCCTCGGCGCAGAGCATACGATGGAGCACTTTAGAAGTTGCTTTTACCGACCACTGTTGTCTTCGTCACAGAACTACGACCGTTGGACGCGTGAAGGGAAGAAGGACGCAGCCGTTCGGGCGGGGGAGATAGCGGAGAAGACCCTCGAATCATACGTTGAGCCTCCAATGGATAGCGCAATACGAGCGGAACTCGAGGATTATGTCGCAAGACGCCGCAAGGAGTTGGGCGACTGACGACTTATCTAGTTTCGGTGGGATCGGGAGGCGATCCTGATTACCTCCTGGTCCGTAACCAAAATGTCTAGTGCAATGTCGTGTGGCTCGGTAGGAACGTGTTCGGCGATCTGGGTAGCGAAGCAGAATCCAATCGTGGTGGCCGAGTCGCTGAGATTGCTCAAGTAGCTGTCGTAGAAGCCTCGGCCGTAGCCAAGCCGAAAGCCATTGCGATCGAAAGCGAGGCCGGGCACGACAATGACTTGCACAGTGGATGGATCAGTTGGGATCTTTTCGGTAGGTTCGAGTGGGCCGTAAGTAGTAGTTTCGAGTGACTCTGTCGAATTAAATCTTGCGGCATGCATCTTGTTGGTTTCTAAATAGGGGAGGAGGATTCGTTTATTTCTAAGTGATAGTTCTTTGATTAACGTCCTGGTCGGAGCTTCTGTGCCGAAGGACCAGTAGGCGAGTATGTTCGTCGCATCAACGACCTCATTGAGGTTCAAGAGCCGCATCGTCATCTGGTTAGATCTGATTTCTCGATCACTTTTCGAAATCGAACTACGTCGTTGGGAGAATTCTTTCCTGAGTTCGTTCTTCAGCTCTACCAACTTTTGTGAATTTGTCTCCATTGTCTAATCGTAACTTCATTACTAAGCAAAGTTTTGCACTTCAGCAGTAGCATAACTGATATACTAGATCAAGATCAGATCTAAGGTCAGACTGGACCACGGGTCGATCTGGCCGATTTGAAATAAGTGTTTGACGCTCCGGGCTGAGAAGTTGGCTTCGGGCGGCAAAGGGGGGAATATGAAAAAATCTGAACGGAGTCTTACGGCCTTAGAGATCGCAAGGTCTGCCGATATCAAGCCTATTGTGGAGATCGCAGAGGGTATGGGAATACCCGCCTCGATGCTCGATCTCTACGGCCCGCATGTAGCCAAGATCCGCCTAGAAGCGCTCGATCTGGTAAAGGATCGTCCAAAGGCCAAGTACGTAGTCGTTACGGCTATTACTCCGACTCCGCTAGGAGAGGGAAAGACCACTACCACCGTTGGGCTTGGACAGGCATTCGGCCATATCGGCAAGAAGGCTACGATATCAATTCGCCAGGCTTCGATGGGTCCAACCTTTGGAATCAAAGGTGGTGCCGCTGGTGGCGGCTATTCCCAGGTGATTCCCTTTGAGTCGCTAAATCTGCATTTGACTGGTGATGGTCACGCCGTCACCGCCGCCCATAACCTCTGTTCTGCAATGCTCGACAATCACGTCTACTTTGGAAATGAACTGGGAATAGACCTGCACAATGTGAGCTGGCGCAGGGTTTTAGATGTGAATGACCGGGTGCTTAGGAACCTCGTCGTAGGGCTGGGTACTCAGCAGGATGGTGTACCCCGACAAACCGGTTTCGATATTACCGCTGCCTCTGAGGTCATGGCTATTTTGGGGTTGACGACATCGCTGAAGGATTTGCGCCAGCGCCTCGGTCGGATCGTCGTCGGATACACCGACAAGGGTGAGGCGATAACGGCTGAAGATCTCCACGCAGCGGGTGCGATGACCGTTTTGATGAAGGAGGCGATTAAGCCGAATCTTCTTCAGACCCTCGAAGGGACGCCAGCCTTGGTGCACGCTGGACCGTTTGGAAATATTGCGACGGGTAACTCGTCGGTATTGGCAGACATGATCGGCATCTATGGCGGCGACTACTTGGTAACCGAGTCTGGATTCGGGGCCGATATGGGTGCAGAGAGGTTCTTTAATATAAAGTGTCGAACCTCCGGACTTTCTCCAGACGCCGCGGTAGTGGTTACCACCGTTCGTGCGCTCAAGGCTCACTCGAATAACCATAAGATCGTTCCAGGTAGGGATTTGCCAGAAGCGCTACTTGCGGAGAATCCAGACGAGGTGAGAATCGGCGGAGAAAACCTTCGTAAGCAGCTGGAGAACGTGCGAAAACATGGAGTCCCTGCGGTCGTCGCAATCAACTCATTTCCATCAGATTACGCCTCAGAGCACAAGGCCATTCGAGAGATAGCTGAGTCGATGGGTGCCAGCACAGCTGTTTGCACCCACTTCGTCGACGGTGGAAAAGGTGCGGTAGAGCTCGCTGAGGCAGTAGCGGAAGCCGCAGATAGGCCCAACAGCTTCAGGGTCCTCTATCCTAGCGAGGCCCCATTGCGAGAGAAGATTGAAGTGATCGCTAAGGAGATCTATGGAGCCGAAGGAGTCGATTACAGTCCTTTGGCCAACAAGCAACTCGACTCGGCGGAGCAAAACGGCTTCGGAGAGTTCTCGCTTTGTATTGCCAAGACCCATCTCTCGATCTCCTCTGACCCGACGCTTAAGGGCGCTCCAACCGGGTGGAGATTGCCGGTGCGGGAAGTCAGAGCATCGGCGGGCGCTGGATTTATCTATGCAATTGCCGGTGAGATGCGTACCATGCCTGGATTTTCAAGGCATCCCGCTGCCGAAAGAATCGATATCGATGAGAATGGCGAGATCGTCGGTCTCTCCTAGGGGGCCAAGCGGTAGTTTTTGATTCCAACCAGAGCGGCTTCGCGAAGCTGGTAGTTCTCCCTTGGGCTATCAGCTTCGCAGGTCGTCGGCAGAGTAAGACCGAACCTCTGCTTTTAGTTTCGAAATTTCGCCCATTTGTAGTAGGTCACAGATGCCAGATCAAGTCCATTGGCCCCTAGGTTCTCCGAGTGAGGGCCAAGTTCTTATGGTCGGTCGGTTCAGCAGTCGGTGGGCTATTAGCGAGGAGGTTTAGTTGAGTACTTCAACCTACGATTTCATTGTCGTCGGAGGTGGTTCTGCCGGGAGCGTCCTCGGGAATCGGCTCAGTTCGGAAAAGTCCAACCAGGTATTGGTCCTCGAAGCGGGGAGGATGGACTTCTCGTGGGACGTCTTTATCCATATGCCAGCGGCTCTGGCATTTCCTATTGGCAGCAAGTTTTATGATTGGCGCTACGAGTCCGAGCCTGAGCCAGAGCTGAATGGTAGGAAGGTCTATCATGCTCGAGGCAAGGTTCTCGGCGGGTCATCCAGCATTAATGGCATGATCTTTCAGCGGGGGAACCCGATGGATTACGAGAAGTGGTCGAAGGAGCCAGGCCTAGAGGGCTGGGACTACGCACACTGTTTGCCTTATTTCAAGAAGATGGAGACTTGTCGAGCGGGAGCCGACGAGTATCGGGGTGGATATGGTCCACTAATTCTCGAGAGGGGACCGGCGACTAGTCCACTATTTGGTGCATTTTTTGAAGCCGTTCAGCAGGCCGGCTACCAGTTGACCAAGGATGTCAACGGATACCGACAGGAGGGTTTTGCTCCATTTGATAGGAACATTTCCCGCGGGCGACGTCTGAGCGCAGCGCGTGCCTATCTACACCCCGTGATGAATAGGCCCAATCTCAAGGTCGAGACCCGAGCTTTTGTAAATCGAATTATTTTCGAGGGCAATAGGGCCGTCGGAGTTGAATACAGGGTAGGGAAGGGTTCTCCGCAGATAGCGAGATCCAAAGAAGTGATTCTTTCCGGCGGAGCGATCAACACTCCTCAACTCCTCCAACTCTCTGGAGTAGGCCCAGCCTCGCACTTGAAGTCGTTGGGTATAGCTGTGGTGGAGGACTTGGCTGGCGTGGGGCAGAACCTACAGGACCACCTTGAGGTTTACATTCAGCACTCCTGCAAGCTTCCGGTTTCGGTCGCACCCGCTCAGCTGTGGCGAAATAGGCCCTGGGTAGGATTTCAGTGGCTGTTTATGCGAAGCGGACCCGGAGCAACTAACCACTTCGAAGCGGGCGGATTTGCCCGGTCGAACGATGATGTCTCCTACCCGAACCTAATGTTTCACTTTTTGCCTATTGCCATCCGCTACGACGGTTCTGCACCATCTAAGGGTCATGGATATCAAGTGCATATCGGCCCAATGAACTCAGACGCTCGCGGCTCGGTGATGGTCAAGTCAAAGGACCCGACGGTTCATCCAGCGCTCCGCTTCAACTACCTATCCACGGATCAGGATCGCAGGGAGTGGGTCGAAGCGATTCGTACGGCTCGAGATATCCTCGCACAACCAGCCTTTTCCAGTTTCGACGACGGTGAATTGTCGCCCGGCCCTTCAGTTTCAACCGACGAGGAGATCCTGAACTGGGTTCGAAAGGATGCGGAGACCGCATTACATCCGTCCTGTACTGCAAAGATGGGTGTAGATGAGATGGCAGTTGTTGATCCAGAGACGATGAAGGTCCACGGGATCGAGGGGCTTCGTATCGCCGACGCTTCGGTGATGCCTTACGTGACCAACGGAAATATCTATGCTCCGGTAATGATGATCGCCGAGAAGGCTGCTGATTTGATATTGGGTAATACACCTTTGCCGCCGATCAAAGTCCCGTTTTATCAGCATGGGCAGTCGTAATGGATTACGTCGGATCTAGCGCATTTGAATACCGGTGGTCGGATAAGCGAAGTTAATTTCAAGTCTCGGGTCCGTGCTGGCTCGTTAGGGAGATTTACCCCTCCTTTGCGCTTCAGTACGCATAGGGCAGGTGCGGTTCTGTTTGGGATGCTTTCTTCGTTGAGGCCTCCTTTTGGCTGGGCGAGGATATTTCTCGGCCCAGCCTCGACGAGGAAAATCGCCTTGCCGAGTGATTATGAGTGATTTTTTTGAATAGTTATTTTTTTGTGTGAATTAAGGCACAGGTGCTGTGCTGAAGAGTGATATATTAGTGGCAGATCAGATTGGTAAGAGAGGGGTAACGATCTAAATGAGCGGACTACCTGAGAGGGCCGATGTCGTTATCATCGGTGCAGGAATCGTTGGAAATAGTTTTGCGTATCATTTGGCGAAGCTAGGTGTCCAGCGGATTGTATTGATTGACAAGGGGCCACTTCCTAATCCAGGTGGATCTACGGGACACGCTTCTAACTTCATCTATCCGATCGAGCATTCGAAGATGATGACTCGGCTAACCCAAGACAGCGTTAGGCAGTACAAGGAACTCGGAGTCTTTACCCAAAGCGGTGGCCTAGAGGTCGCTCGGACGGAAGAGCGGATGCAAGAGCTCGAGCGCAGGATGGTTTCAGCGCTAGCTTGGGGCGAGGAAGCCCAACGAGTTACCCCGGAAGATATCAAGAAACTTGTTCCCTACATCGACGAGTCGGTGATCATCGGGGGAGTTTACTTCCCAGCCGTAGGCGTCGTGGACTCGTTGCGGGCCGGAACCCTCATGCGTGAAGAGGCCCAGCGCCTCGGAGCTCTAACCGTTGTTGGCGGGACCGAGGTCGGCGACATCAAAGTGGAAAACGGTGTAGTCAAGTCGGTCGTCACCCTCGACGGTCAGGAGATCTTCGCCGACAAAGTCGCAATTTGCTGCGGCGTGTGGAGCCCGAAGATTGCCAAGATGGCGGGAGCAAATATTCCGCTCATTCCTACCGTCCACCAGATGATAAGCGTCGGACCAATTGCGCTCTTCGCAGATACCGTAGGAGAGATCACCTATCCCATCGTGCGCGACATGGACACCGGGATGTATGAAAGGCAGCACGGCGGAGACATCGAGGTTGGATCCTACGCCCACCGGCCGATCACATTGCAGCCAGAGGAGATCCCATCGATCGAAGAGTCAGCCTTCTCGCCGACCGAGCTCCCCTTTACCCAAGAGGACTTCGATCCTCAGCTCCAAGATGCACTTCAGCTGATGCCGGAGCTATTGGGGGATGAGAAGGCAGGAGTGCGACACGCTATAAATGGGCTGATCTCCCTTACTCCAGACGGTCATCCAGTGCTAGGTGAGACCCCGGAAGTCAAGGGTCTTTGGTCGGTAGCGGCAAGCTGGATCAAAGAGGCCCCCGGAATCGCGAGGGCGGTTGCTGAGTGGATGACAATAGGTCAGAGCGAGATCGATATCCACGAGACCGACATAGCTCGTTTCTATCCACACCAGAAGTCCAAGCTTCACGTAAAACTGAGGGCTGAAGAACTCTTCAACAAGACATATGGAATTGTTCACCCAGCCGAGCAGTACGCTTCGAGCAGAAATGTGCGGCTGTCTCCGATGCACCAGAGGACCTCGGCCCTCGGAGCTGTCTACTTCGAGGCCGCTGGATGGGAGAGGCCACAGTGGTACGAGTCGAATGCTGGCCTATTAGAGAAGTACAAGGGCTCGATCACTGAGAGGACCAGCGAATGGGATTCGCGTTGGTGGTCGCCGATTATCGACGCTGAGCACCTAGCAATGAGAGAGAACGTAGGTCTTGTCGACCTCTCGTCCTTTGCAATATTTGAGGTGATTGGTGCAGGTGCGCTCTCGTACTTGCAGCATATGGCGGTAGCTCAGATGAACGTCGCAGTCGGACGGGTTGTCTACACCCCGATACTCGACGAAGAGGGCGGATTTAAGGCCGACCTAACAATCATGAGACTGGGGACTGAGCATTTCCGCATCGTAACCGGTGGTGGAGTGGGGCTGATGGACAAGCAGTGGTTTGCAGATCACCTGCCAGAAGATGGCTCCGTGGTTCTCTATGATGCGACCGCTGCACTCACGACTATGGGCGTGTGGGGTCCAAAAGCTAGAGATCTCATGGCTAAGCTGACGACCGACGATGTGAGTGGTGCTGGGTTCCGCTACGGAACTTGCAAGAACATTACCATTGGCAATACCGAGGTACTAGCCTCCAGGATCTCCTACGTCGGCGAGCTTGGTTGGGAACTTTATGTCACTTCGGACCAAGGCGCACATGTCTGGGATCTCTTGTTCGAAGCTGGGTCTGAATTTGGTCTGGTACCGGTTGGTATCGGAGTCTACGGCACCACAGCGAGGATAGAGAAGGGCTACCGGGCGTACGGCAATGAACTGACCCCCGAGTACAACCTCCCCGAGACCGGGATGAGCAGGAAGACGGTCAAGAAGGAAGACTTCATCGGCAAGGGTGCACACTTGTCGCATCGGACCAAGAATCCGGTTGCATTGCTCTGTACCTTTACCATCGGCGCCGAGGCTTTGGACGGAGCTAAGGGCGATACGAGGCGATTCCCACTCGGCAACGAGGTCATTTTGACGACTGACGGAGAGAGGATCATCGACTCCAAAGGCCGACCCTCCTATCTGACTAGCACTGGCTCCGGACCGTCTGTCGGATCGCACCTGGGCCTTGGTTATCTCCCATATGAACTAGCGGTGGAGGGTAATGTCTTCGCAGTGCAGTGCATGGGCCACCTCTACCCAGCTACCGTCGCAGTTGCAGGCAATGGTTCGATCTTCGATCCGACCAACGAGCGGCTAAGGGGCTAGGTCGATGCGCATATTGGTCTGTATAAAGCGAGTTCCTCAGGCTGGCGGCAAGCTGACGCTGACCGAGGACAAGCTCGCCATTGATACTAAGTTCCTGGGCTTTACGATTGGGCCGCACGAGGAGTGTGCGGTCGAGGAGGCCGTCCGGCTCATCGAGAAGTTCGGTGGTTCGGCCACGGTTTTGACCCTTGGACACGCGGATTCGGTCGAGCAGTTGCAGTTCGCAATGTCTTTGGGAGTTGCGGATGCGATTCTTTTAGACAATAACGGAGCCGAATGGGGTCCGATCTCGACGGCTGGGGCTATTGCGATGGTGGTTGAAGAGATGCGCTCCAACGGAGATGCTCCCGACCTGATTCTCTTTGGCAACGAAGCGCCAGATAGTGGAGATTTCCAGGTTGGAATTAGGGTGGCCAACGCGCTCGATCTTCCCCTGGTAACCGGGGTAAAAGGGATCGAAGTATTAGATGGTGAGTTGGTGGCGCGACGGGAGAGCGGTTCTACCGTTGAGTTGACCAAGGTCTCCCTGCCAGCCGTGCTGACGGTGAAAGAGGGGCTCAATCTGCCCCGGTATCCTTCCCTCCCTGGACGACTAAAGGCCAAGAGTAAGCCGATCAAGAAAGAAAGTCCGAAAGAGAAGGGCGATCCCACCAAGATGGTGCAACTTCGCCTTCCGGTGGAGGATCGTACTGGGGGAGTCTTGTTGGGAGAGGGCCCAGACTCCGTCGGAAAGATCGTAGAAGTGCTAAAGGAGCTGGGGGTGGTGGCGAGATGATCCTATGTCTAGTGGAGATATCCGATGACAAGGTGGTTGATGCTTCGCTATCAGCGGTCTCACTTGGCGCAAAGCTCGCCGGTGAAACCGGTCTTTCGCTGGCGTGTGTAGCGATAGGCGAGGCCTCAGACTCGGTGCTCAAGGAGCTTGGCGGTTTCGGGGTCTCTTCGCTCTATTTGGCGTCAGACGCGAAGTTGATGCCCTTTGCTCCAGCTGGCTGGGCGAAGGCCGTAGTAACCGCGAGGGATGAATCTGAAGCGAAGATCATTCTTGGAGGTTCGACGGATAGGTCAACCGAGGTCTTGGCGAGGGCATCTGCAAAGCTCGAAGCCCCATTCGTGGCTAACTGCCTCCATGTCACGGTGGCCTCTGGCTACCAGGTTTCTAGGCTTCGTTGGGCCGGAAGCATTATCGAGGATGCCTTCGTTTCTGACGAGCCGGTAGCGGTTTTCTCGGCGGTTCAGTCCGACATAGCTGCTCCTTCTGGGTCGAAGGAGACCGAAGTTCAGCTTCGACAGCTGTCCTTTGAAGTTGGCGAAGCCGAGTTGCGCGATGCGGTGACTGAGGTGCTACTACCTACCGGTGACGGTGTGTCACTGTCAGATTCACGTATCGTGATCGGTGGCGGTAGGGGAGTCGGAAGTCCTGAAGGATTTAAGGTTCTTGACGAACTCGCCGGAATTCTCGGAGCGACCGTGGGCGTCTCGAGAGTTGTCACCGGACTCGGCTGGAGGCCACACAAGGATCAGATTGGACAGACCGGAACGAAAATTGCGCCAGAGCTATACATCGCCTGCGGGATCAGCGGTGCAATACAGCACATGGCGGGTTGCCGATCTGCCAAGTGCATTCTCGCCATCAACCAGGATAGGGATGCGCCGATTATGTCTTTGGCCGATTATGCGGTCGTTGGTGACCTCCACAAGATCCTCCCAAAGCTAATCGAGGAGCTGAACGCTGTGGGTGCGAAGTCCTAGATCGGCTAAGCGCCAAGCGGCTTCGGTGTGTGCTATTTTCGTGTGGGCAATAGGGCGAGCCGATATTGATAGTGAAAGGGTCTCGATGGAGGAGTTTTTACTGAAGCTATCGGCTCGTACGCCCGCTCCAGGAGGTGGGGCCGCAGGGGCTTATTCGGTGGCGGTGGGCGCATCGCTATGCCAAATGGTCCTTCGATTTGCTCCAGGCCCACCAGGCGAGGTGTCCCTAGCTTTGCTGGTCAACCTCACAGATAGAGCCGCTCGGCTGGCGAAAGAGGATGAAGCTTCTTATGAAGCGGTTCTGTCGGCATTTCGTTCTTCCAAGGGGATGGACCCCAAGGACGCAGCAGAGGTTAAAAAGAGGGCATTTATCGACGCTTCGGAGATTCCATCTTTGAGCGTTAGCGTCGCTCTTGAGGTATGCGAAATAGTGATGTCGCAGGTCAACCGGGTTAGCCCGCATCTCATTGGAGACTTGATAGCCGCTGGACTGATAGCGGTGGCCGGGGGACTAGTGGGTGCCGAACTGGTACTTGCCAATCTTGGTGATATTGAGTCTGAGTTAGTTTATCGGGCACAAAGCAATTTAGAAGAGTTGCTCAGAGTCCAAAGTGCGCTTTTGCGGGTACTTGGAGACAAGAGGTCAATAGCCCCCTTGTGGGACATCTAGCTGGCATCGCGGGGCTTTTGGATACCACCGCTCCGTTCGAGTCAATTAGCGCGAAGTGAGAGCTGAATGGCCTTGGCTGGTTTTAGATAATCAACGAGGCTGAATCTTAATAGATTTATCGGGGGGATGAATTGAGAGATCGGAAGGTATTTGGCGCAGACGACCTTTGTCGTCAGTGCCATTGGAATCCAAACCCAGTAGCCGCCAATTTGGCAGAGATGCTATGGGTTCTATGAGTTTTTCATCAAACACACTCAGCCTGCTTGACGCTCCGGCTTATGCCGTATACAATCACATTGTGGATTGTAGTTCCGTATCATGGAACACTAAGGGGGTGTCAATGTCTTCTCCGGCCGGTACTCAAGCCGTCGATAGGGCGGTGCGTCTGCTAACGGCGATTGTTGAGGCTCCCGTGCCCCTCGATTTTTCAGAGCTAGTAGCTAGTGCTGGATTGGTAAAGAGCACAACTTCTCGCCTACTGCAGGCGCTCGAGAGGGGTGCCCTGGTGGTCAGGACTGATGGCGGCAAATATAAGCCAGGAGAGGTGTTTATCCGATATGCCTGGCGCTCTCGTGGCGACGGGGATCTTGTCGAGATCGCTCAACCGTTCCTAGATCGGCTTAGTGCGTTGACTAGCGAGACGATAAATATTGGAATCTTCGTTCGAGATGCGGTGGAACAGATTGCCCAGGTCGACTCGACCTACCTCTTGGGTGCGACGAACTGGGTTGGTAGATCGGTGCCGGTACATTGCAGCGCACTCGGGAAAGTGCTGCTGGCCTATGGCTCGGCGGTGTTAGCACCGACGAGGCTCGAAAAACTGACGGCGAAGACAATTACGAATAAGGCACTTTTGGAGGTCCAACTTTCCAAAGTAAGGGAGCTGGGCTATGCAGTGTCAAACGAGGAGCTTGAAGAAGGACTTGTTGCAGTAGCGGCTCCAGTTTTTGCAGTTGGTACAAATGCCGTAGCCGCGCTATCTGTTTCGGGTCCGACTACCAGGTTAAATGAAAGTCGTTTAGTGGAAGTTGCTATGGCCTGTATGAAGGAGGCTGAATCGTTGTCAAAGGTTCTCGGAAGTACAACAGGAAAGGTGGGTGCAGCATGACCCAAGATGAGTTGCTAAAAGAGCTATACGATGCGACTTTGGTTGGGAATCAACCGAGGGTCATCGAGCTCACTAATGAGGGGTTAAACACCGGAGTTACGCCTGAGACCTTACTTTTTGACGCGCTAATTCCCTCACTTGAGGAAGTGGGAGCTCGTTTTGAGCGCGGGGATTTTTTTGTGCCTGAGATGCTCATCGCAGGTAAGGCGATGTCAAAGGCTTTGGAGATCCTTAGGCCGCTACTCGCAGAGACGGGCGTGGAGACGATCGGCAAGTTCCTAATCGGAACGGTTAAAGGCGATGTCCATGATATCGGGAAGAACCTAGTTGACATCATGCTCGAAGGAGCTGGATTTGAAGTTATCGACCTAGGCGTGCAAGTTCCACCTGAAAAATTTGTCGAGGCTATAAGGGAGCATGAGCCAGACGTCGTCGGTTTTTCGGCCTTTTTGACTACGACCATGCCAATGTTTAAGGTCAACATCAACGCCTTGGAAAAGGCAGGCTTGCGGGAAAAGGTAATCGTAATGGTTGGCGGCGCACCGGTGACCCAAGAGTACGCAGACTCCATCGGTGCAGACGGATACGCTGCGGATGCCTCCGGGGCTGTCAAACGTGCCAAAGAGTTGATTCACCAAAGAGCTTTGGCTCGGAGATAGGTAGAAAGGCAGTAGATGCAGACAGTAGTTTCCTCGGCTAATAAGCAGGTGATCATCGGGGATGATCAGCCGTTTTGTATCATTGGTGAGAGGATTAATCCGACCGGGCGCAAGGCCTTTCAACTAAAGCTTCGCGAAGATGATCTTTCCACCGTAGAGATCGACGTCGCACAGCAGATCGCTGGTGGTGCGACGATGCTGGACGTCAACATGGGCGCTCCATTAGCCGACGAAGTCGGCCTGATGACCCGGGCGGTAAAGTTGATCCAAGGCATGACGGATCTGCCGCTATGTATCGACTCTTCGGTGATAGACGCACTCGAGGCCGGGTTGAAGGCCTACCAAGGTAAGGCGTTGGTAAATTCGGTCACCGCAGAGGACGAGAGGCTCGATATCATTTTGCCTTTGGTGAAACGATACGGAGCGGCGGTTATCGCACTTCCCAACGACGAAACTGAGATTCCAGAGGACCCAAAGCGTAGGTTGGAGCTGGCTAAGAAGATCCTTCACGTAGCTACGGAGAAGTATCACATTCCCGCCGAGGATATTCTCATCGACCCCTTGGCGATGCCGATCGGGGCTGACACCTCTCTGGTCGTCAGGACCCTAGAGACGATTCACCTCGTCCATGAAGAACTCGGTTTAAATATGTCTTTGGGAGCGTCAAACGTCTCCTTTGGGATGCCGGATCGCCACACATTGGGTGCTGCGTTTTTAACGATGGCGATGTCAGCTGGCCTGACTAGCGCGATTATGGACGCGCGATCGGTTCAGCTAAATAGGGCGATTAAAGCAGCAGACCTTCTTTTGAATCGCGACCCATGGGGCGCAGAGTGGATAGCAGGTCACCGGGCCATTCAGGCGGCGGAGGGATCTGGCTCCTAATGGGCGAAGCAGCGATCTCTGAGACGTCGGATACTTCTGTGCTAGCCGCTGGACAAGGTGTACTCGAGAGGGTCGACGTCCACTTTGAACCGGCGGGGAGGCAGATCAGGGTTCCCTCAGGTGTAATGCTTTTCGACGCGGCGAGCTGGAACGGCATAGCTATCGATTCGACCTGCGGTGGTCACGGGACTTGCAAGAAGTGCAAGGTCAGAATAGTCGATGGCGTGGTTCCGGTGTCTTCTTTGGACGCGAGGGCGTTATCTGCCGACGAATTGAGATCAGGCTGGAGGCTCGCCTGCAGGGTGGCGCTCGCTACGCCAATTTCAGTCGAGGTCCCGCCACTTTTGACCCGACCTAAATCCGCCACCGCTGGTGTCGGTCGGAGAGTCATATTGCGACCAGCAGTCCAAAAGCGCTATATCGAATTAGATGAGCCTTCGTTGAGGGACCAAAAGACCGACATCGAGAGGGTCTTAGCTGCGTTAGACGACCTTGAGCTTCGGGTTGATCTAGGAGCAATAAGGTCGGTCGCATCGGTGCTTCGGAAGGCCGACTATAAGGTTACCGCCGTCATCGTTGACGATATCCTCGTCGACGTCGAGTTGGGTGACACCACCGATAAGGCCTATGGAATTGCCTTTGACTTGGGTACTACGACGGTAGTTGCGACGCTATTGGATCTGACCACTGGAGCTCCGATGGCGGTCGGATCGATGCTGAACAAGCAACAGCCCTATGGAGCCGATGTCATCACTCGTATCAGCTCGATCATGATCAACAATGGTGGTGACGTGCTTGATCGATTGGCCAAGCTCGCCCGCGATACCCTTCAGGCCCTGGTCGAAGAGGTTTGCGAAGAGGCCGACGTAGATCCGAAGAATGTCTACGAGATCGCCGTCGCTGGCAATGCGACGATGTCTCACATAGTGCTTGGTGTCGACCCGGAGCCACTTGGCGTTGCCCCTTTCATTATGTCGACTCGGCGTTGGCCAGAGGTCCTGGCGAAGGAACTCGGCGTCAGTGTGCACCCCGGCGCCCGTGCTGTTTTGTTTCCTTCTTTTGGGGCCTACGTAGGCGGTGACATTACCGCAGGTCTCATAGCCTCGGGCATGGACCGAGACACTCGCGTAAGGCTGTTTATCGATATCGGAACTAACTGCGAGATCGTACTCGGCAACAGCGAGCGGCTGATCGCTACGGCGGCACCGGCGGGTCCGGCATTCGAAGGTGCTTCTATCAAATGTGGAATGCGTGCAGCTGCAGGTGCTATTGAAGTCGTGAAGATCACTCCCGACGACGTAGCTCTCGGAGTGATTGGTGATGTCCCGGCGGAGGGACTCTGCGGGTCTGGCCTCTTAGACGCAGTAGCGGAACTCTTCAGGATCGGTCTTTTGGACAGTTCTGGCCGCTTCGTCTCCGACGAAGTGGCTAGTGCCCTCGTTCCAGGGCTAGCCGATCGCCTACGTTGGCTCGAGAAAGAGCGGGTTTTCGTCTTGGCCTACAAAGGTGACGAAGGTGATCTTTCGGATGCGGTATTTCTTTCACAGCGTGACGTGAGAGAGTTGCAGTTCGCCAAGGCCGCAATAGCAACCGGTTGGAGCATACTTTTAGAGGAGTATGGGATCAAGCCGGGAGACCTCCAGCAAGTCCTGTTGGCCGGATCGTTCGGGAGCTACCTATCTCCAGCCAGCGCGATTCGCCTAGGACTCGTGCCAAAGCTTCCAGTGTTGCGAATCGTAAGCGCCGGAAATGTCGCTGGGGAAGGGGCGAAGATGGCCCTTATGAGCGTCAGGGAGCGGGCTTTAGCGATGACTTTGCTCGAGGAGGTGAACTATGTCGAACTTTCTGACAGGGCCGACTTCAATGATCGATTCGTCGATCAACTCGCTTTCAGTGTCTGACGGGCGAGTACTAGATATCATCGCATGTGGTGCGATAGCCTCTTCTGTGCGCGAAATTGCTAAAAGGAGGGGTTGGAGTGTGGAGATCCATGCACTTTCGGCCCTGCTTCACGATAGGCCAGAAAAGATAGCTAATGAGGTTGAGGGGATTGCTTCCCGGCTAATTTCCGAGGGCAAATGGGTCGCAGTCGCATATGCGGATTGCGGCACTTATGGCGAGATTGACCGAGTCTGTTCGGATCTTGGGATCGGCCGACTGAGCGGCCTTCACTGTTACGACGTATTTGCGGGCAAGACAATGATTGAGAAGATCTTTGATTCCGAGCCCGGGACCTATCTCCTTACTGATTTTTTGGTGCGGAGCTTTAACAAGACGGTGGTGAAGGAGCTGGGCTTAGATCGCTTCCCGGAACTCGTCTGGGACTACTTCGGCCAATATAAGCGGGTTCTTTGGCTAAAGCAGGGCAGCGACCCTTCGTTAGACGCTAAGGCCGAGGAGGTGGCAGAGCTATTGGGTCTGCCCCTTGAAGTATTCGAGACCACAGATAGCGGACTCGAATACGAACTTGAAAAACTTTATTGCAATAATTACGCAGATGGAGGGACTGTGAAAGATACCGAGATGAGCTTGACTGCCGGGTCGACATGGTAGCGGGTGAAGCGCCGATGGGTGCTCTTTTTTCGAAGGCCAGGATCGAGGTCATCCCCACGAAAACTGTGGGCGATCAGGTGGAGCAGTGGATATCGAAAGATGTAACTATGGCCGTAACAGCGTCGCCGGTCAAAGGACTGGATTCGACATTTGAGCTGGCTGAACGGCTTTGCGACGCCGGATACAATGTGGTTCCTCACGTGTCAGCCCGACTGGTAGTCGACGAAAAACATCTAGCTGAAATCGTCGCTAGGTTGACCGAACGCAAGATCTCAGACGTTTTCGTGCCAGCTGGGGACGCGGATCCTCCTGCCGGGAAATTTGACAGCTCTCTTTCTCTCCTCGAAGCGCTGGATCATATGGGGAGACCATTTGAACGGGTTGGAATTACCGGCTATCCAGAAAGTCACCCGAAGATTTCCGACGATGTCACAGTCCAAGCAATGTGGGACAAGAGACACTTTGCTAGCTATGTGATAAGTAATCTCTGTTTCGACCCGACGATAATCAAGCACTGGGTTGAGAGGGTTAGAAAACGCGGCGTAAAGCTCCCTATCTATCTAGGGGTGGCTGCGCCGATCGATAGGACCAAGCTCCTCGACGTGGCGTCCAAAATCGGAGTTGGGGAGTCAACCCGATTCTTGACTAAGCACGCCGCCTGGTTCTTGCGGATGGGCACTCCCGGCGGCTACAGTCCGAATCGGCTGCTGCAGCGGATGGGTCCAACCCTGACCGCCGAATCATCGCTGATTGAGGGCCTCCATATTTACAGCTTCAACCAGATCCGACAGAGTGAAGATTGGAGGGTGGCACAGCTGGAAAGGTTCGGTGTTGCACTTCAGGGTAAGGCATTAGAAAGCCACCCAGCAAACTAACCGAAATAGCTTCGGACCCGGCGAGTAAGCTGAGTTCGAAGAGTCTTACCAGGAGGTAACTCTTGGTTGGTTGACCTAATATCTGGGTCTGTTCGGACTGAGTGTTTGGCGCTGTAGCCAACCCAATGAAGACATTTCTGTAGAGACCGGCAAAGTCTCGGATGAAGTTTTCCGCCCAGCGGCAAAGCGATGCTTGCCGCTGGGCGGGTGCTTGGGAAAACTAAGGAGGGATCGCATGCACAGCGGCGATGGCGAATCCTGGCGTCTGGCGGTCGGCGACAAGTCAGATCTGCTCCACACGGCCCTCTACATTCGGGACTCCTGCCGCCTTGATGTGCCGGACGATCCGTCCGTCCCACCACCGCTCGACGGTGAGGTGTCCGATCATTCCGGCGTGCTCGAGCCGGGTGTTCACTTGGTGGCCGGTAGCCAGTGGCTCTCATGGTGGCGGCAGATCCTCGTTTTCGAAGCAGCGGAGGTATTGGGGACCCTTGAGGTCCCCGACGGTCCGTTCGCCCGCTCCGATGCGATGATCATTGTGCGTGAGCACCTCTTCGACTGGCCCGAGCTGGAAGCCCTGGCGTCCTGGTCCGAGTTGGGCCGGGCAGCTCGGGTAAGCCGTGACGACGCTGTACGCTGGTGCGGTGAGCGCGGCCGGCACCTCCTTGCTCGCGACCCGAGGTCGCGAGGTCTGTCGCATCTCCCGATTGCGGCGATCGTCCAAGGGATCGTGCAGCGCGCGGGCGTGTCGCCGGGAAGGGTCCGGGCCGCCGTCTCGATCCTCGGCGTGCGTGGCGACTG
>JABEUM010000009.1 GCA_013044475.1 Acidimicrobiaceae bacterium
CTCAGCTGCGAATCGGTCATTGTCCTCTGTCCCCAGGGACAAACTTGCTGGGATCCCGAAGCTCGATCATTGCACAGATCACGTCCGAGACGACCTTAATTTCATCGCCCGAGTAGGCTTGCATCCCGCTCGTTAGAACCGCGTCAACCAGCCAAATCGGCCATCCGACGTCCAAGAGTGGGACCTTCGGGTCCTCCACGCCAAAAAACTCAGCCAAGATACCTCTGAGGATCTCAAGCGCCGATTTAGTCGATCCAGTGTCCAGTTCATCCAATGCGACCCCGAGTCGTTCAGCCTGGCTCTTTGACAATCGCTTGCTGGGCGCCATCGACCTCCCATCCTGCCCTAGGCTGACAACGCCCGAAAAACCCCATCGGCTAGCAACCGACCACGCGGCTTCAAGCTAGCACGACCATTTACAATCTCGAAAAGCCCAAGCAACTCTTCGCTCTCGGTTCTGGAAACCCAAGTCTTGAGTTCCTTCTCCGATAAACCACCTTGGATCCTTAGAGCAAGCATCAATCTCTCTGCTTCAACTTGTGAATCCACCAGTTCTTCTCCGGCCAAAAAACCGGTACCCTGAGTTTTCACGGCAGCAATGTATCCTTTAAGAGAAGGGTCATTCCACCATCTTGACCTGCCGAAATGAGAGTGAGCACCAAGACCAACGCCCAGGTAATCGCCCCAGCTCCAGTAGTTGGCGTTATGGCGACATCGACCGTCAGTACAGGCCCAGTTCGATATCTCATAGTTCTGCAATCCACAACCCTCAAAGGCCTCATCCGCCATGAGGTACCTCTCGGCCAGGACATCTTCGCTTTGACTTTTGGCCTTGTCGTAGTGTAGTTTTGTCCTCTTCTCGATGCCAAGGGCGTACGCGCTCACGTGCGAGATGCCCGTCGCCAAGGAAGCGGTCTTTAAAACGGTCCTACTCCAGCTCTTGTCGTCTTCGACCTCTGATCCGTAAACCAAATCAATCCCGACGCTAAGTCCTTCGGTCTCAACGGCGAGTTCTATTGCCCTCTCGGCTCCGGCCGCATCGTGGGTTCGCCCATAATAACAAAGCACCTTATCGTCGAAGCTCTGGACCCCGATGGAGACCCTGGTGACCCCAGAATCGACATAGCTTGTAAAAAGTTCTCTTCGGGCAGACTCCGGATTCACCTCGATGCTCACTTCAGCGCCGCCTGCGAGTGGTATCGACGCCAGGAAGTCGGCTATCAACGAGGGATCTACGAGGCTCGGAGTACCCCCTCCGAAATATACGGTGTCAAATCCGACTCCCCGAAGCTCAAAGGGGCCGTTCGTTAGGTAGTGCAGCACCTCAGCCCCGAGAGCCTTGAAGTAGTCGCCTTGGAGGTGGAGTCCATTGTGGCTAACGTTGAAGGCACAATATGAACACTTTTTGGTGCAGAAGGGAACGTGCACATACAACCCGTTTCCAGTACTGTCGATATTTCCCACGCCATCAAGGCTAGAAGGTCTCAGTCAACAGCTGGCGCTACCCCAATCGAAATGGCAGATCTAAAAGGCTGGTAGGTTTCCCCTATACCAACACCCTAAGGCCCAGTTCATCCAGCCTGTAGGCGATCTCCTCGGCGGTCATATCCATGAGCGCGCCTACCACCTTAAGATCCTCGCCCCTGATAGTTATCATCCGTCCATTGAAGTCCTGCCTTTGGACCTGGATCATACTTAAATACCTCTTAAGCAACTCTTTCTCGGGACCGCTTACTTCGCCAAGGCGTGTTAGGTCGATAGTCACCTTGGGGCCAATCCCCTTGGTCCCTTCGCCTGAATTCGAAGGAGAATCGACGGTGATCGTATCTACTCTCGCTGAACCCCTCGATGGAAGTTCTGGAACAAAGTCTGCAGCCTGAAATACCTCTGGAACCGAATCCTTTGGGAGAAGTTGGTCACTTGGCACGCCATAAATCGCCGCTAGCCTCTGCAGCCTTGGAACCGAAATCGAGCGCTCGCCCCTCTCGTACGCTCCCAATACCGACGACTTGAATTCCATCCCTGAGGACTCCTCTACGGCCTGAAGCGAAAGTTTCTTCTGCTTGCGTACCGATCTCAGCCTCTCGCCGACTTTTACTGCGTAGTCCTGTGACAATTCTTCTGCACTCATAATCCAATTATGCACTCTAAGTGCAAACAAATGCAAGTGGTAACTGATAAATATCTGCTAACTTGGCCACGCCCGGTCAATCTCGCCCAGCAGATTCTCCCTTAAAGAGACCATAAGTGCTCCTGAAACTACCGCTGCCGTCTCGGTACGAAGGACACCACCAGGTAGTTTGACCACTTCGCAAAACGTGTGAGTCGATTTAATTCCCGCTTCCGGGCCGACTACCAAAGTTCTGTGACTGGAGCGAAGGGGTCCTCCATTAATGTCACACAGAGCGACTTCTTTGCGAATAATAAGCTCCGCCAGGCTACCCATTTCACTTAGTAGCGGCAGCCTGCTCCGCCTAGATTGTGCTCCGGCTTCCCTCACCACGCGCAAAAGCCGATCCATTGACGGCGGTTTCCCACCTCGTCTGTCGAAGGCTTCACTCAAAAGATGAATCTCATCAACCCCAACTTCGCACATCTTCTGCAAGGCCCAACTCAATCGATCGAGCTTCGGCATGAATAGCGCAACGCCAACCGGATACTTGGGAAGCGGGTCGAGGACGATCTCACTCTGGCGCTCCAGGGATAGCCCACCGTTGCGAGCCTTAGACACCTTCGAAGCTATGAACTCGGCCCACGATCCCCTTCCGTCCGACAAAACCAGTGCTTCGCCCTCCGAGACGCGTTTGACATTCACCAAATGGTGGACATCGTCCGAAGAAAGATGCGGATCCGAGACGTCATCAACATAGCTCCAAGGCGCTGTCTTCAAAGGGGACTCCTAATTGAAATCGCTCTATCGCTAAAAAGGGCTCTAATGCTCTCGGTTTGATCAAGGTTCGAAGAGAACACAGCGACCCTTTTAGCCTCAGTTGAAAAATCGACGACCTAAATGTGAGATATCGACTACTTCCAGGCCGATTTCAGTTTGGAAAAGATCCCCTGATCGACTGGTTCAGAGATACTCTCACCTCGTATTTCTGCGAGCCTTCGAAGCAGCCCAATCTCCTCGTCATTTAGCTCACTCGGCGTTACGACGACGATCTTCACAATCAGATCTCCCCGGCGTCTGCCCTGGAGCTGAGGCACGCCTTTGTTCTTCAGTACAATTTCGGCCCCGCTTTGGGTTCCGGGACTAACCGAAATCGTCTCTTGGCCATCCAGGGTGGTAAAAAGAATCGAAGTACCCAGCGACGCCTGGGCTATCGAAATCGTCTGCTGTGCTCTTATGTTGATTCCGTCCCTCGTAAAACGATCGGACTTCGAAACGGCCACCCTCACATAGAGATCCCCTGGAAGTCCACCGTGAGCTGCGGCTGGCCCTTTACCTGGGAGCCTGAGGGTAGTACCTTCATCGACTCCTTGCGGGACGTCAATGACGTAGGACCTATCCTCAACGGTTATTCCTTCGCCTCGGCAGGTTTTACAGGGTTGGGTTATGATCTTGCCTTCTCCTCGGCATTTGTCACAAGGAACCGTTGTAACAACCCTGCCCAGGAAACTCTGCTGCACCCTTCTGACCTGGCCAGCCCCCTTGCAGGTAGCACAGGTTTGAACGCTGGTTCCGGGTTGCGCCCCCGACCCAGCACAGCTACCGCATACCACGGGTAGTCGAACGGTTACATTCTTCTGGACTCCAAATACAGCCTCTTCAAAAGAAAGAACCACGGTAACTTCGGCGTTCCCGCCGCGCCTCGGCCCCTGCTGGCCGAATGGGCTGTTTCCGAAGGCCTGACCAAAAAAGGTCTCGAAGATATCGCCAAAACCCGCACCAAATATATCCTGAGCGGAACCTTGCGCCATGCGGGGATCATCAGAGCCGTAAGTGTCGTACATGCGTCTCTTCTCGGGATCCCTAAGGGTTTCATATGCCCGAGTCACCTCTTTGAAACGCTCTTCAGAATCCTTGTCACCACCAGTAATGTCGGGGTGGTGCTCACGAGCTAAGCGTCTATAAGCCTTCTTTATTTCATCTTCTGTAGCGCTACGTGAAACGCCCAACAACTCGTAAAAATCAGCCAAACTTATCCCTCACTAAGGTATCGACCTAGCTTTTCACCAACCAAGCTCACAGTCGACAGTGCGAGCGGATAGTCCATTCTGGTAGGTCCCAGTATTCCAATAGAACCAGCTCGCTTACCATCGACTTCAAAAGGAGCAACTACCAAAGCACAATCGGACAACGATTCCACTCCAGTTTCATTTCCAATCGATACGTTCTGCTTCTTTGAGATCATAGACCGCACGAGCGAGACTACAAGGTACTCATGCTCCAGGGCTTGCAAGACCTTGGAGACCTTATCCACTGCGTCAAACGAAACTGCGACTTTCGAAGTGGCATTAACCCATAAGTCCTCGTGTGGTTCCTGAAGATTCTGAACCAATGCTCCAAGTGCCAGACTAACTAGCTCGTCAACCTTTGGATCACCGGTCGCGTCCTGGTCCCCTTCCATCTTGCCAAGATCCAGACTCTTTAGCCTTTGGTTTATAAAGTTCGAGGCCTTCTGAACCTCTTCTTCGGTCGGATCATCATCGACATCCACCACAAACTTGTCGACGCTCCCATTGGAACCAACCACGATCAATAGAATGGTGCCGTGGCCCATCCCGACCAGCTGGATGTGCCTAATCTGGACGGCTGTTATATCTATCGAGGTCACGATGGAGGTGCAGTCGGTCAGCTCCGAAATTAACTGGGAAACCGACGTCAGAGTCTGCTCAATCTCTCCGTGGAGGAGCTGAAAAAATCTATTGATGTCGGAAACTTTTTCAAAACTTTGAAGCTCCCTCTGAACAAGCTGATCGACGTAATATCGATAACCCCGATCCGTGGGAATTCTTCCCGAACTGACGTGCGGCTGGTTGAGATAGCCCTCCTGCTCAAGGACTGCCATATCATTTCTAATCGTCGCCGACGACGCCAAGAACTTGGAAGCCCTAGCCACATGGGCAGAACCTACCGGTTCATTTGTCTTTACGTATTCGTCGACAACCGTCCGTATGATCTCCGAACGCCTCTGCACCGGATCCGTTGCAGACTTCTGCTTTGCACCATTCTTCGCAGATACGTCATTAGCCACCATTGCTTGATTCTATTCGAATCTCGCCGAGTAAACCCCCGGTCACTTTGAGAGCTGAATACCCGTCGGCTTTGACCCTTGCCTGTAACGACGCAGCACTTTTAGCCTGAAAAAGACGCTAAAGGTATCGAGGAGCATCCCAACGACTGCACGTGGCGAAATCGTAGAGGTAAACCTCTCCTTGATAGTCACCGGGGCCTCGAAGAACTTCACAAACCCAAGACTCTTTGCCACGACAAATAGTTCAAGGTCGAAACAGTAGCCGCTTTCGAGCATCATCGGCAGCGCCGCCTCTAAGACATCGCGCCTCACAAGTTTGATCCCGGTCTGGGTATCTCGAATGTTCAGGTTGAAAAGCAATCTCACCAAAAGCTGATAGGCGATCGAATAGAGGTGTCTTAAAAGTGGGTATTCGACATCGGACATGGGATGTCTCTTGGACCCGAGGATGATGTCGGGTTCATACAGGTTCATTAGCGCAACAAACGGAATCAACACCTTGGGGGGAATGTCCCCATCGGCATCTATAAAGCCCAGGTAGCGCCCCTTGCCCATCTGCAGCCCGACTCTAAGCGCCTCACCCTTCCCGCTATTTTTCCCCAAGTGAATGATCCTAAGCACGTCGTCATCCATGCCGTTGATCGACTCACTCGATCCATCGGTCGATCCATCGCACACGGCAATCACTTCAAATGTGATGCCAAGACCCCTAAGGACCTCAATAGTCTCTTTTATCTGCGGGCGAAGCCTATTGCCAGGATTGTAAAAAGGCACGACGACACTGAGGTCTAACTGCTCAGACGGGTCGATTTGAATGGGTGGAACGCCCGGGGCCACCTTTGGGCTCCGTGCAAAGGACACAAAGCGAAACGGATCCCCCACAGAAGCAAAGATGGTCTTCTCGCCGCGTTTTCTCAAACTACCCAACCTAAACAAGAGACTTAGACACCGAGGGGTCAAATTGTCTAACCGTGGTCAGCTGACCTCATTTCCTACTGCGCAGACCAATCGACCAATTTGAGTCTACTAAACGCCGAAAGCGAAGGGAACCTTGTGCGTAATTGTCCCAGCACCACGTCACCTCGCGAGCAAACCACCGCTTGGCAAGGGAATCGAGTATCGCGTTTTGGCAATTTTTTACTCCGTCGATTAGTTTTAACCTCCGAGAGGTGACATTTGCTAGCGAGTTTCACGATTTTCCTTCGCGAAGGAATAGAAGCATCGATGATCGTTGCTATCTTGCTCGCCTATCTAAAGAAGGTCGGTCAAACCGAGTACTTCCGCTATGTGATAGCTGGGGTCGTAGTGGCACTCGTTCTCGCGGCTACTTTAGGCGTCGTCATCTACACGACAGTGCACAACTACGCTGGGACAAACCTCCAGACCAAGATTGAGACCTTCACCTACCTTCTTGCTACCGTTGTCATGACCTACATGACCTTCTGGATGCGGTCTCACGGTAGAAGCCTTTCAAATGATCTCGGAGTCAAGGCAGAGCAGATACTAGAAAAAAAAGCGGGGTTCTCCATGGCCCTGATGGCCTTTCAGGCCGTCGGTCGGGAGAGTCTCGAAGCGATGGTCTTCACTCTTGCGATTGTTTTTGCTTCGAAGATCGAAGGTCCAGCTATCGGAGCGGCACTAGGTACCGCCCTTTCACTCGTCTTCGCTTGGTTCGTCTATCGGCTCGGACATCGCATAAACATAGCAAAGGCGTTCAAGGTTCTCGGCGTAGCCCTAATGTTCTTTGCCGCAGGCCTGTTAGTAGATGCGATACAGAACATGCAGCAGCTGGGCTGGATACCATTTTTGGATAGGGCGATGTGGAACACCGGCTCATTCCTCAATGATCAGTCGACCCTCGGAGACATCGCCCACAGTTTCTTTGGATACGCTTCTCAACCGACCTTGCTGCAACTTCTCGCATATCTCGCTTACCTTTTAGTCTCAATCTCACTTTTTCTGCTCCTTGGGCGCAGGCGAGGAAGGAGGGTTAGCTCGGTTAGCTAGCGAAACCGTCAGCAGAAAGCTCCTGAAGTCTCCGGAGTGCTTCCTTTCTCTCGACATTGTGGTCGACTATCTGCGATGGATATCGGCGGGCCTTGTCGTCAAGGATCGAATCAGCTAACGGGATCTTCGCCCAGCTCTTTCCGCCTACCTCACCGAGTTCCGGAAGATAGCGCCTCACGTATTCACCGTGAAGGTCGAACTTCTGCAACTGCAGAGTCGGATTGAAAACCCTAAAAAACGGAGCGGCGTCTGACCCACAACCCGCAACCCACTGCCAGTTACCAATGTTAGAAGCGACATCCCCATCTAGAAGCTTGTCCATGAAATGCCTGGCCCCCTTGCGCCAGTCAATATGGAGATCCTTGACCAAAAAAGAAGCGACCACCATCCGAACTCGATTGTGGATATAACCGGTCTCAAGAAGTTCTGATCGGAAAATAGATCGTGGGTAGTCCGTAAACGTGGGCGCGCAGAACCAGGGGTGCGGGGCAGAGCCCCAGTGGGGACAAAGTCACGAGGTGATGGTGCTCAAGGAACTGGGGTGAGGGTGACCTGATGGCCGAGGGCGTGGAGCTGTCGCACGAGGTTGGCGGTCCGTCGGTTGATGTCGATCTTCCTGTCGTAGAAGTCCCATCCCAGGTCAATGAAGCGGGCGCTCGGATCGGCGAGCAAATGCCAGATCACGACGAGGATAGAGCGTGCTATCGCTACGAGAGCACGCTGGCGTCCTCGTCGACGCAAGAGCCGACGGTAGCGCTGCCCCAAGAAGGTGTCAGTCCTCGCTGCGGCGGATGCGACCTCTCCCAGGACGCCCTTGAGATAGGGGTTCCCCTTGCCAACCCTGCCTGAATGGCTGCGTGGGCCTGACTGAATCGTACGTGGCGAGAGCTTGGCCCACGACACGAGGTGGGCGGCGGTTGGGAACTGAGCCATATCCAGGCCGATCTCGGCGATGATGACCTGGGCGGCACGAGGCCCGATGCCTGGGACCTCGTCGAGGCGGTCGAGCACCGAGAGACCGGCGCCTCCTTCCGAAGGTGTCTGTGCCTCTGGGAGCTGTCCGACCAGCTGGTCGACGCGTGCGGTCAGTTGGTCGATCTTGGCAGAGAGTCCGTCAATCTGCTCAAGGAGCATCCGTATTAGCTCGGCGTGGTGAGCATCGAAGCGGCCGGTCAGCGCTTCTTTGAGTGCGGTGCGCTTGGGGCGCATCTTGCCGAGCGCAAGTTCGGCAAGTGCGTCTGGGTCACGCTCTCCTGCGATGAGTGCCTCGAGCATCGCCCGTCCTGACTTGCCGAAGATGTCGGTGGCGACGGTCGAGAGCTTGATCAGGCTGTCCTCGAGCAGCTTTTCGATGCGTTGCTTATGACGGGAGCGCTCCTCGGTGAGCTCGGACCGAAGCCGGGTGTAGTCGCGGAGCTGTCGGATCTCTTTCGGCGGGACGAAGGAGGGTCGCAGCATACCGCGCTCGTTCAATTTGGCCAGCCACACTGCGTCGAGTTTGTCAGTCTTGGGGCGTCCCGGCACGTTCTTCACGTCCCGGGCGTTGACCAGCCAGACCACGAGACCTCGAGCCTCGAGGAGGTAAAAGAACGGGCGCCAGTAGTCCGACGTCGATTCGACGACGACGCGCTCGATGCCCATCTCGGCCAGTTCGTCGCCAAGGTTCATGAGAGCATTCGTCGTGGTAGCGACATCCCAGACCTTGGTCACGCGCCGCCTCTCGACTGAGGCGTGTGGGACGCGGGTACACACCTTGCCGGATGCTTTGGCGACGTCAATCGCTGCAACGCGCTCCAACCTCTCCTCTTGTTCGTTTACGTCTACGTCATCAATGTTTGGATCCATCTGGTTCCTCCCTTGTCTGTCCAGGTGCGGGTGGGCTGCCCGGGGGCCTCGGTCGGGAACCGAAATTCTGATCGTCGTCCTCGTGGGAACAGTGCGCGACCCTTCAGGTCGGGCCCCGGCGCCAAACTGGGGTACGGCCTCAAGACCAAGAACTCGTCGGCGTCGCGGGCGTGCCCAATACCATTTTCATGCCTGCAAGGCGTCCCCGCAAGGGGTCATGGCAACTGGGGTGTAATGCGTACCTACTTTCCGTATTAAGAGCGCGCGAGGCTATCATGTGTTGAGCGTGAACGATCTTATGGTTAGAGATTGTGCTACGAAGTCGGCCATTGGTTTGGCGTGATGTTCCTCGATTTTGGTGGTCGAACCGCTTTACTTCGCCACTTCGACGTGAACACCATGAGAGACCGGACTCAAAGTCGGCTTGCGTTGTGTGTTGGCTCTAAGCGACTGTCTGGGTCATGGTAACCTCGAAGCCCAGAGCCTCTATGCGGCTAGCTAGTTTCTTGGCCTGGATAGCTGGGTCTTTACGACGGTCGAAGTAGTCGGCTCCTGGGTCTACATAGAAGGCGCTATTGGTGAGTAGGTGCCACATCGTATCGAGCATTGAGTGTGCGACAGCAACTGCTGCCTTATTGGGTCCTCTGCGTTTAGCGATACGGGCATACTGGGTTGAGTAGTAAGTGCCTTTCATGCGTGCGGCTGCTC
>JABEUM010000010.1 GCA_013044475.1 Acidimicrobiaceae bacterium
ATGCCTCTGTATCCTGCGCTTCGTGTGTTCGGTAAATGGAACTTCTGTGAACAACTCTCGAAATGGCAACTGATCTAACTCGACTATCTGTGGTACCGTGAGCACCCTCGCTGCAGGCACACCAGCTTCTGAAAGGATGACTTCCCATTCAGAAGCGTCTTTGCTTGCAAGTCCGATCGATATTTCCGCGTTCAACTCGTCTCGATTAGTTTTTCGGGCGTCCCGCTCCCGAAACCTCGGGTCAGTTATAAGTTCCTCCCTGCCGATGAGCTGACAAAGAATCTCAAACTGTTCCTGTTTGTTGGCGGCGATGTTTACCAAACCATTTCTAGTGGAAAAGGCTCCCGACGGCGCCGCGGTAGCGTTGTCATTTCCCATAGGACTCGGCGTCTCACCGGTTATTAGATAATTCGAGACCGCCCAACCCATGGCGGAAGCCGATGCTTCCAGCATCGATATGTCAAGAAAATGACCTTCTCCACTTGCGGCCCTTCCAGCGAGCGCAGCTGAAATCGCCATTGCAGCCACAAGGCCACCAACCGTATCGCACACCGGAAATCCAGCCCTCAGGGGAGTTACATCTCCTGATCCCGTTACGCTCATCATTCCAGACAGGCCTTGGATTATTTGATCATATGCCGGGCGAGACTTCATCGGTCCGGTCTGGCCAAAGCCCGATATCGCACAATAGATTATCCTCGGGTTAATTTCTTTTAGCCTGTCCCACCCGAATCCAAGTCGATCCATAACTCCAGGTCGGAAGTTTTCCAACACAACGTCAGAAGTCATGAGCAATTTCGCCATTGTTCTGCGGTTATCTTCGTCCTTTAGGTCAAGCTCTATCGACTTCTTCCCGGCATTTTGGGCCAGAAATGAGGCTCCCAAAAGTTCTGCATTTAGTTGGGAATCAGCTCCCAGTTGCCTCGCCAGGTCTCCACTATTTGGTATCTCAACCTTAATAATCTCCGCACCGAATAGTGAAAGTTGGTAGCTGCAGTAAGGACCGGCTAAGACGTTAGTCAGATCCAACACCCTGATACCATCCAATGGGCCACTACTCACTATTTTCCTCCTCCTTGGCCTTCGAGGCACTCCCCCTCTTTGGCTGCAACCAAATGGATGTGACCGCCTGACGCCATTACCTGGCTAAATCTGCTCTGCTCGGCTTCGGCAAACGGTCAAGCGGCTGACCAAAGTAACCGCATCTTGTGCCTGCAACTCGCCAGCGCTGTTGGTCAGCAACTCAAAAACGTCGAAATGACGACCATCATCCATCTCATAATTACAAATCGATCCTCTAAGCATTCCGTGACTACGGTAACTATCGGCGCAGCCGGCCAGTTCCAAGATGCGGCTAGCAATGCAACTACTATCGAAGCCTCGTAGAGATATCTCGACCCTCGAGGCATCTTCGGCATTGGGTTGGTCATCTTCGGCTAAAGCCATCTCTCCCGACAATCCACTCCGAAGACCTCCAAAAAGCGGTAGCGAGAGATGCTGCAATTCCTTGCGAACTACCGCATCGGAACTCGCCAAAAAGGAGGACGACCCTTCTTGGTAGCTAAACACACGACCCCCAAAGCCACAGCTACCTCCGAAATGCGCACTCTTCTTAGCGCCTCTTCCCTGACTTACGGGCTCCATGCTCCGACTGGTTGTGTTTTCCGTCACAGCCGTATATGCTAGCATGAGTCCACCATATAGACCCGCTATTTCATCAGACGGATCACTTTAGGGGTAAAGTAGGAGAGATGGAAAGACAAAGTTCAGATATAGAAGTCCTAGTTTCACCGTCCCTGGTAGGGGGTGAGTGGATCGAAGAAGGCTCTTGGCAAGACCGAATCGGTCCGTATCTCAAGACTGTGGTGTCAAGAGCCCTCGTCCCGAAGACCGAAACGATAAATAGAGCACTCTCCTATGCCAAAGTAAGTGCAGGTGTCGTCGGGCGAATGACCCCTGCTAGAAGGGCCGCAATACTTGAGAAGGCAGCGGAACTCGCCAATGCTCGCAGGGATGAGATAGCTAAAATACTTGTTCTAGAGCTCGGCAAGCCACTCAAAGATTCTCGCGGCGAGATGATTCGCGTAGCCGATACCTTCGCCATCTGCGCAGATGAAGCTAGGCGAATGGGCGGCGAAGTTCTTGGGGCCGAAGGCTGGGAGCGGGGGCGCAGCACGACCGCTTTCACATATCGGGCTCCTTTGGGCGTCGTCTTGACAATTACCCCGTTCAATGCGCCGGCTAACCTGCTTGCACATAAGCTTGGTGCTTCATTCGCCGCAGGAAACACCACCATAGTGAAGACGCCTCCACAGGCACCAGCGGTTTCTAACGCGATTGTCTCGCTCTTGCTGGACTCGGGAATGCCCTTCGAAGCAGTACAGATACTCCATGGCGGAGCCGAAGTAGGCTCGATCCTCTCCGGAGCGAGTGAGATAGCTGCCATAAGCTTCACGGGCAGCGCAAAAGCCGGAGATCAAGTCGCAAGAACGGCAGGCCCCAAGCGACTCGTGCTGGAACTCGGTGGAAATGCAGCCACCATCGTCTGCGAAGATGCCAACTTGGATCTGGCGGCCGAAAACTGTGCTAAGACCGGCTTTTCTAATTCCGGTCAAAGCTGCATTTCGGTGCAGAGAATCTATGTTCATGATTCGCTATTTGAGTCTTTCGTGAAGTTACTAACTTCTAAGGTCCAACAGCTCAAAATAGGCGACCCAATGGATGAGACGACTGACGTAGGCGCGATGGTGGACGAACAAGCCGCTGAAAGAATCTGCCTCTGGGCCGAAGAAGCTCGTCAGATGGGTGCGACCATAACCACAGGCGGCACACGAAATGGTGCCACAGTAAAACCTACAGTTATTGCTGGTCCACCTAAAAACTCCAAGGTCATCGCCGAAGAAGCATTCGGGGCACTTGTGGCTGCCGTTCCTTTTACTAATTTTGAGGATGTTCTCGCCGAATGCAACGAGAGCAACTACGGACTCCAGGCTGGCATCTTCACGAATGACCTCAGCAAGGTCTTTTTAGCCTGGCGCGAGCTTGAGGTCGGTGGACTGGTAGTAAACGGTTCCTCTAACTATCGCCTAGACCATGCCCCATTCGGAGGAGTCAAGGATTCTGGCATCGGCAGGGAATCTCCACGTTGGATGATTGAGGATTACACCTACATCAAGACCATGATGTTAAGGGGAATCTCTCTATGGGGGGACGACAAGTGAAGGTGGACTACCAGAAGTCCATAGAGGAGTTAGTGCAAAGATGAGAGCCTTGGCATTAGTAAAAACCGGACATGTCGAGATCATCGACGTACCGATACCTACTCCAAAATCAAATGAAATCTTGATCAAGATTACGGGAGTGGGCATTTGTGGAAGTGACCTCAGTGTCTTCTTCGGCCATAGGGATGTTCCGCAATACCCTTGGATCATGGGTCACGAAGCCGTAGGAGAGATAATAGAGCTAGGCAATGGCGTCAGAGACCGGCAAATCGGCTCTCGGGTAGTTGTTGAGCCAAACTACTGCTGCATGGAATGTGGTCCATGCTTGTCAGGCCAAACCTCAGGATGTGAGAACAGGATCATTATCGGCATGACGACTCCAGGACTGCTAGCGGACTATGTTTGCGTCCCAGCGGAATTTGCCTGGGTTGCTCCTTCGAGCATGCCAACTCGCGAGCTAATCTGTCTCGAACCCTACACCGTCGGCGCCGCCGCCTATCGCAGGTCCCTAGCTGAAAGTGGGCAGAATGCGCTAGTTGTAGGGGCTGGGTCGACCGGCCTTATGCTCATTACTCTTCTGGTAGAGCAGGGTCTCAATGTCTATTTTATCGAGCCTCACGTCACAAGATCCGAATTGGCGGTAGATCTAGGAGCAACTGCTCACGTCAGTTCCAATCCAGTCCCCTATCACCAAAGTTTCGAAACTTCCGGTACGGCTCTCGGGATGGAAACGGCTCTAAACCTGATCCATCCCGGAGGTTCAGTTACCCTTTTAGGACTTTCAACGGATCCGGTGCAACTAACTCCGGCAAGTGTAGTTAGAAATCGCCTGACGATACGAGGTTCGATGATCTACGACCACCCAGTTGACTTTGCTTCGGTCATGGCAAACCCGCCTCACTCGCTTTCAAAAATTATACGTGGAGAGTTCCAGCTCGAAGATGCCCAGAAGGCGTTCGAAGCTGCTCGTACGGTACCCGGAAAATCTTGGATCTCCTTCGAAAAGGAGCAGTCCGAGAGTTGACGCAAAAACGGAGCTTTACGCAGATTTTGCACATTGCCATGAGGAACGAAGTGGGAACGGTCAGTGATTCGCCGACTCCAGCACGTTCCTCGCAAGAAAGCTAAATGATTTCTCGAGCATCAACTCGAGATGCCATCCCCTTCCCCAGGGCACCACGCCATCGTCCCCAGTCCAACATAAAGCCCCTGGACTGGGGACCGGCGCGAGAACAACCGGGTGCCCATTTTGTGGTGGCAAAGTGTGATCCTGGAAGTAGCTACGACTGCTCCGACAAGATAGCCAGGCCGATGGAATCCTCTCTCCATAGTTGCTATTACAAAAGCACCGGAATCGAAATGAACACTCTCGCAATAAAAAGCTCGATATTTAACTCAATGAAAGCGTCGAACTCTAGCCGCCGGTCTACCTCGATTCAGCTTCGTTCATCAACCCTCGTTTTCGGCACCCTTGTGTGCTCTCGATCTCTGCGTCCAGCCAAACTGCCCACCAGAAATCGGCTTGCTAATCAAAATCCTCGGCTAAGTGGCGCGTCTAAGCGTGCACCCGTCGTGAATCAGTGCACTACTCATGTCGCACTAGCTCAAATCCCTGTCGACTTATCTGCCACTAGGTCGCCTCGCTTCTTATCGCGCAAACAAAACATCAATGGCAAGAAAGCTCGTCCAGTCAAGTCTTCGACCTTTGGCAGGATCAGCTCAGCGACCAGATCCATTACACTTCTCCAATTCACTAAGGGCCCTCATCGTCTCTGCCACTGCTTCCTTAATCGCTCGGACCCGATTCGATCGGCAAAGTACCAAGATTCGGGAGTCTCAGAAAAAACTGGTCAAATGTCCGGTAGAACCATCGAGCCAGCAGGGCCTTTGAAGCCAATTCCTCCTTGTACCGTTATCGAAATACCAACCGAGGATGCGACGTTCGAACTTTGTGCCGATCTAGAGATCAGTGAGTTAGCCACAACTAGTGTCAAGGGCGCAGCCGCGGAGCGGGTCAAGTCCCTTCTGCGTGAGTCGAAGAGTGTTCAGCTCTTCCGAGGAGTGGGAGTGCCGTTGCTACCCTATCCAGTCAAAATTTTTCAACTGGTGACGTCGGCCACGAGGCATACATGTCACCTCCGGTATGCGGCTCGCGACACTGACCCTGAATCCAAAGTTCCACTGACGAAATGCTAGGACCAGATTTTCATCCGCTAAGTCCTTGCCTGGATGTCTCGCTATTGGGATCCCTGGACCTTACCAAAAAAGGCGTCGCCCAATTAACTGGGCTAAACCCATCTCGACGCGGGCTGAAGGCCTTGATAGTCGGAGACATTTCGTGATTAAAGTAAAACCTCTTCTACTTCTGGTGTTAACTGGAGCCATCTTTGGCTCCAGTTACGCAGTAGTGAAGTCAGTTGTCGGGCCTATCGGCCCAGTCGGGTTGGCCGTATCGAGAACAGCCATTGCGAGTTCGATACTCGCCGTATTATCGAAAGTACAGAACACTCCAAAGCTTAGTGTTCCGCTTCGCAGAGTAGTTTTCCTTGGAATCCTATCCGCCACACTCCCCTACTCGCTGCTCTCTTTATGCGCCGAATTGACCAACGCTGGAACAGCTTCGGTCATCAACTCGACCGTACCCGCATTCACTTTGATTTTGTCGGTACTGCTAAAAAGGGAGAGACTCACCGCCAGGAGCGTAATCGGCTTGTTGATAGGCCTTGCAGCAATCGCCCTGGTAGCAGAGCAGAGACAGCTGCAAATGAATGGGCCCTTCTGGATCGGAGCGGGTGCTGGGCTGATCGGATCGGCTAGCTTCGCCTATTCCGGCATTTACGCCAAGCGATTTTTCTCTCAAACTCCAGCCATTCGAATTGCCCTTAGCCAACAGATAGTAGCTTTCCTCACTCTGCTGCCACTGCTGTTTCTCTTCCCGGCAAAAGGTCCCTTGTCCTTTGGACTAATTCCAAACGTAGTGATATTAGGAGTCATTGGTACTGCCCTTGCGTACATTATTTTTTTCTGGCTGCTCTCAAACGTGGGCGCCATAACGAGTTCCTATGTGACCTACTTGGTCCCTATGTTCGGAATCTTCTGGGGATGGCTACTTCTTTCGGAGCCAATCAGCTCGATGAGCGGAATAGGGCTTCTCGGAGTGTTAATCGGACTATGGCTCCTACTGACCCCGAGCAACGCAAAGCGAGTCAGTACCGCGAGCTAGCGGCAAAGACCACCGAGTCAGAACACAGTGGTTGCACTTAACGGATTACTATTCGTTTCTGGAATAGCGTTCCAGTTTCGAATTTTATACTATATACTGGCCCCATGGCTGGTGGATTGGTAGATAAAACCTTTACGGTTATCAAGCTTCTTTCTGAGGCACCCGATGGAATGACTCTCGCGGAAGTCGCTGAGTTATCGGAGATGCCCAAAAGTGCCGCACACAGACTCCTTGGAGAACTAATCCGACTGCAACTGGTTAGACAAGCTGGCGCTGGAGGTAGCTACTTTCTCTCGATGGGATTACTTTCGATAGCCTTTCAACACCTTGCTCGGATTGGAGTCGTAGACGCCTCGATGCCAATTCTGGAAAAGCTGGCCAAATCCACTGGCGAGTTGGTAAGGCTGGGAATAGTCGACTCTGATCGCCAGGTTTGGGTTGCTAAAGCACAAGGCGCTAAGAGCGGGCTAATCTACGACCCCCAAATGGGAGACGTAGCCCACCTTTCATGCATGGCATCAGGTCACGCTTGGCTCGCGTATATCGATCAAAATGCCGCAATGAAGCTCGTTGGAGCTCAGGGCCTCTACCTACCGGGCAAGTTCGGGCCAAATGCCCCCAGGACTTACCAGCAGCTACTCGACCGACTCGAAAAAGTTAGATTACTCGGCTACGCGATAGTCATTGACAGTTCCGCTCCCGGTATGTCGGCAATTGCCGCTCCAGTCTTTCACCCAATAAATAGATCGGTCGTCGGAACGGTAAGTGTTGGCGGACCCACGTCTCGACTAGATGAAGGCAAGCTACACAAAATTGCACCAGATGTCATCGCTGCATCCGCCGGTCTGTCAGATTTCTGCGCAGCATCGCCCTATCTGATGTCGGCCAACCCACATTTACCGGGATAGTCAAGGAGAACACATGAATTTTACAGTGAGCGAAGAAATGGAAACTCTCATCGCTACCATCCGACGATTCATCGCCGCAGAGCTCAAGCCGCTCGAACAGGAGGTGGAAGACGATGGTTTTCTCGCTCCTGAAAAAGCTCAAGAGATCTTCGAGAAATCGAAGGCTCTTGGGCTCTATGCGATGAACGTCCCCGAGAACCTCGGCGGGGCTGGTCTAACTGCGTTAGAAACAATGATGGTTGAAGAGCAGTTCGGACATACAACCGACATTCTCGTAAGGCGAGCATTTGGCAACGTTTACGAGGTGCTATTCATCGCCAACGAGATCCAGAAGCAACGCTGGCTCCTGCCCACGGTACGAGGCGAGAGGACCGCTTCCATCGCCATTACTGAGCCTGAAGCAGGATCGGATGCCGCGGCAATCCAGACAAGGGCAGTCAAAATACCCAACGGCTGGCGACTAACCGGAAAAAAACACTTCATTTCGGACGGTCTGTTTTCTGACTATTTCATAGTATCTGCGGTGACCGATCCAACTGCTGGTTCAAGGGGAATTTCCCTCTTTCTGGTGGACAAAGACTCCCCAGGGTTGGCCTTGGGGAAAGACCAGATGATGATGGGCCTTAGAGGCACTAGCCACCTTGAACTCTTTTTCGACGACGTCGCTCTCACTGCCGAAAACCTTCTCGGAGCAGAGGGAACCGGATTTAAGCAGATCTTGACGACTTTGGGTCGAGTACGACTCGCTCAAGTCGGTGCGAGAAGTGTCGGAAAGGCTAGCCATATCCTCGACATGATGATCGACTACGCCAACAACAGATACCAGTTCAAAAAACCGCTTGGTGAGTTTCAGATGGTACAGCAGATGATCGCAGATTCAGTAATCGACGTCAATGCGGCAAGGGCTCTCCTGCACAGGGCTGCGTGGGAGGTCGATTCAGATCGCGAGGATCGGGACTGGATCTCGATGGTAAAAGTCCATGCTGCCGAAGCAGCGAACCGCGTAGCCGACAGGGCGGTACAAATATTCGGAGGCATGGGCTACTGCAAAGAATTGAGCATTGAGCGCTATTACCGTGATGTCAGGATTACCAGAATCTACGATGGTGCGTCCGAAATTCACCGGACTGTCATCGCCAGAGACGCTCTTAAAAATGGCAAAGCGCTCTTTGACAGCATTCCCAGTGGCGGATGGCGCTAGCAAGGCTTATTTACGACTGAAACTCGGGTACGTAAACCCATAAAACGAGACAAGCTCGAAAGTTCTTTTGATTACAAAAGAAACCTACCAAATACTCAATATCAAACAAAATGAGGTGAATAGATGGCTTCCCGTCAAAGGTTGATCCAAAGAGGAAAATTAGTAAAGATTCTGGATGCCGACGAGGCGGTGAGCTACATCTCCGATAATTCGACAGTTGGTATTTTAGGGGCCGGGGGAGGACTCAACGAGGCAACTGATGTCATAAATGCCTTAGTCGCTAGATACAAAGCGACATCATCACCTTCTCAGCTGACACTTTTCCATTCATCCGGATTAGGCAATAGGGCTGAGCGCGGAATGTCTCCATTGGCTTTACCTGGGCTTAGCCGGCGGATAATCGGTGGCCACTGGGGTCAATCGCCGGCTCTTGCCACCATGGCTGAAGAGAATGAGTTTGAGGCATACAACTTCCCTCAAGGGGTAATGTCGCAGTTGCTTAGGGCCGCCGCGGCCGGACAACCCGGAATCATAACTCACGTTGGCCTGGGTAGTTTTGTTGATCCTCGTTCACGGGGTGGAAAGCTAAATGAATCCACAAAGGAAGATCTCGTCAAACTTATGAGCATCGACGAAAAAGACTGGCTCTTCTATCCAACTATCCCGATAGATGTTGCGATAATTCGTGGTACGACCGCTGACACTGAAGGGTACATTTCGATGGAAGACGAGATCGCATACCTTGACGTTCTGGCACTTGCCCAAGCGGCTCACAATAACGGCGGAATCGTTATAGCCCAGGTCCAGAAGGTCGTCCAAGCCCGGACATTGCACCCCAAATCTATAAGAGTCCCAGGATTTCTAGTCGATGCGTTGGTGGTAGTTCCTGATCAACCACAACTCTATTTCGGGTCGGTAAATCGCTACTTCTCAGGGGACTATAAGATGGATACCGGCAAAGTAGCGCCCCTTCCACTGGACGTTAGAAAGATCGTCGCTAGACGAGCCCTCTTCGAAGTTGCTCCGGGCGACGTCGGGAACGTAGGCGTAGGAATTTCCGACGGCGTTGGGGTGGTAGCACAAGAAGAAAAAGTGGAGGATGAGTTCACCCTCACTGTCGAACTTGGCCCAATAGGTGGCGTGTCCACCCAAGGTATATACCTTGGCGCAAGCGTCAACTCACAAGCTGTCCTCGACATGCCAGCTCAGTTCGACTTCTATGATGGAGGCGGGCTAGATGTTGCTCTGCTGTCCTTTGCGGAAGTCGATTCGAGTGGATCAGTGAATGTCCACCGTTTTGGCGGAAAGATCATGGGTACCGGTGGCTTCATCAACATTGCGCAAAACTCAAAAATCGTTATTTTCTCGGGCACGCTCACCGCAGGGGGTCTTGATGTTGAGATTTCAGATGTGGGGCTAAAGATTCGCAAGGAGGGTAGGTTCACCAAGTTTGTCGCTTCCCAACCAGAAGTGACCTTTTCCGGGCCGGATGCCTTTCGGCGGGGTCAAAAAGTTATCTATATCACGGAACGAGCAGTGTTTAGACTGGAAGATGGCGGTCTGATGCTAGTTGAAGTTGCTCCTGGCATTGACATGGAAAAAGACATCTTTGCGCGCATGGATTTCATGCCTCGCGTGTCAAAGGATCTAAAGAAGATGGATCCGCGTATCTATCGATCTAAGGTCATGGGTATCCGTGATGAATGGCTTCGCCAAGCACTTTCTACTCCGGCCTAGGCCGTGAACCTCGCGCCTAAAGTGACTAAATCGACACCTTGAAACTTTGCACCGCCAGACCCAGAATAGCTATCACATAATTAACCGCTAAATTTGTCCGCTGCGGGCTCACCACTCCAAACCAGCTCGATATAGATAATCTCTCAATCCGCTAAAACAATCTGGATAATTAAGGAGTAGGTTAATCCTCAGTATTATCAGCGTCCATGTCGATATTCAAGATCTATCTCAGATCCGCAAAGGGTTTCTATTGTGCCTAAACAGATTGTAATCAAATACAAGACCAACTGCCGAGCCTGTGGAAATGACATTCCTATAGGTGAAGTTGCATTGAAGGATCCTAAAGGCGGCGGCTTAAGATGCGTTGCATGCCAAGGCCAATTAGACGATTCAAGTATTCAAACCTTCTCTGAATCGGTTCAGGCACTATCGTCACAGGCTGATGAAGCCGGAGCGAGC
>JABEUM010000011.1 GCA_013044475.1 Acidimicrobiaceae bacterium
GAGGGTGACTTCTTCAACGGGGAGCTCTTCTAACACGGCAGTTTGAATTTTTGAACAAATACTTGGAGGGTCATCGCCTCCCGCCTACGATCAAGTTTCGCATTGCCATAGAGCGGTCGCAATAGGCATTTATCTCGAAGCGAGTGGGTGGCGAGTAAATGCGGCAGCTTCAAGTGGGATTCTGCCCTAGGGGGTGTATGCCAGCACCTTGGCCAATTGGACCTTAGGCGATCTAGGTCGGGCGCGCCTCTTCTGGCGAAAGTATGAAAGCTTACACCGTGATCTTCACGCAGCATCGCCCAGGAGTCGGATCGAGCCTGGCGGAAGTTCCAGCTAAGCCAACCGCTTCGACTACTCCAGCTATCAGAGCCCGGTTCATCCCACATATCAGGTCTCGGTGCTCCACAGTTAGTGTCCGAAACGGACAGTTAGCGAGAGTTATCGTTTTCCGCACAATCCGCGGCTCATAGCCGTAATTTGCCAGAAGATTACCAAGCTGTTCAATCGGAGAAGAGTGATGATCTTCTAGTCCGTGGATACCAGCTGCCATAAACTTCCCATACTCTAGCGAAGCCACGTTCAGGGCATCGATCACCGAGACGGATGTGTCGACAGCATGTTCGATGGCTTGGGCCAGCAGGTTGGCAGCCGCATCATAGTGGCGCTGAGGAACACTGAGAGTGACCTCATTGTCCGCACGCCGGTATAGCTTTGTTGGGCGGCCCGCCCCGGGTCCTCGCCTCCCAGACAAGTGACGATATTCGACCTCAAGTAAGCCAAGGTTTGCAAGCTTATCGAGGTGAAAGGCCGCTACTGACCGAGCGACGCCGAGCGTCGTCGCTGTGTAATGCCGACTGACCGAGACCTCCTGCATAGCCACAAAACGATAGATTCGGCGACGAAGCGGCTCGTTCAGAGCAGCGATCGCCGATATACGATCGTCTTCAGTGTCCATAACTGCATTCTAAAACATAATTAAGCTGAGGTCATCTCGCCGAATTGCTGGTAGCAGGATTAGGTACCGTTTGAGACTAGTTGGGAGCGTTAATTCGGAGAGTTACCGCAGGTAGGCAATCAGGCTGAAAATTTAGCCGAGTTACTTCCTTTCAGGCTACCGCAAGTTGCCCGCACTGGTCCTGCATGCCGGTTGTAGCCGAGTCCTAACTATGCAGGTCTTGCAATATTCGCAGGACATTTATTGCGATTCCCTCGGCCATACCAGCGCTAGCAGGGGCGGTTCTAAGGTACTTAAGTGTACGGCCCGCTTTGGCCCCGATATTGCCTTAATCGCCTCGAGAGGATCTTTCGGTAGGCGAGGCGCATTATCGCCTCCATTGTTGATACCCTCGGAATTATCAACGACTCCCCTGAAGCCTCAGGGTCTCTTGGATACTTTCCGGTTGAGATCTTAGTGTGAGCCGTTTATCCCAGTATGCGTTCCCTGCTATTAGAGAGTACGAGGGGTTTGCGCACCTGCTAGTGCGGATAGCTCCCTGGCCAAGGTGACGCCGATGGATGGCAGCTAGCAAGGCAAGAAAAATTGAAGGCATATTAGGTGAAGGTGCCAAGGACGGTAAAAGAGCTTGCTTCGTCAAACAGCTTGTTTCTTAACACAACTTGTGTTAATATTAGAGACGTCCGGTTTTCGTCTACTGAATACGAAGGGGGTTTCACATGTGTATGAGTTGTGGATGCGGGGAGCCTCATGCCGATCACGGAGATGCGGCACACATCACCTTTCAGACTTTGAAGAAGGCGGCTGACGCTGCGGAGATTTCCCCCGAGGAGGCTGCACGTAACATAGTTGAAAGCCTCAAAAACGTCTAGAGAAGGCCATGAGCCCGCCGACTGTTTATCGACAGGCCAACGCTAATGCAGGCGAAATACCGTGGTGCCGGAGGCGAGTCGAGAGTTTGGACAGTTCGGGAGATCATTCAAGGCAAGCCTTTCGACCACCCGAGTCATGCGCTTTTCGTCCATTTCCCGGTGGCGTTTTACTTGGCAACTTTTGTTTTTGACATCTCGACACGCTTCTCTCCTGATTCGGGATTGATATTTGCGGCAACGCTTTTGCTCCTGGGTGCATTTTTCGCGAGCGTTTTCGCAATCGTGACCGGGCTTGTTGATTGGTCGATGATGGTGAAAGGTTCCCGCAAACGCAAGGCGGCCACCGAACATATGTTGGTACAATTGCTGGCTTTGCTGATCTTTGTATTTGCGTTTGCTTTGCGCTGGAACCAACGCCATATTCCTGAGGCGCATCCTCTCTGGATAGTCGCCGAAGGCCTCGGGGTACTCGCCGTATTCGTCGGCCAGTATCTCGGTGGCAAACTGGTCTACCAGATGGCGGTACGCGTAAAGACTTCACAATTGCAGTAGCTGCCAGCGTGACTAGTTGAGTTCGGCAGTTGAAACGGCGCAACTTTGCCGTTTCAACTGGTGGCGCAATTCTTCTTCAGGCACACCATGTGAGTAGAGTTCGGCGTGCCAAGTTCGATCGCGTTGTGGAAATCCATCTGTTTGAAGTCAGCTATCCAAGCGGGATCCGGCAAGCTGGATATGATGCTTATTTGTTGGGGGATTAGCACGCTTTGAGTCAAGCTTGGGATGGTCAGTCAAGCTTCAGCAAACCGCTGACTGGTATGCGTGGTGCTGGAGCAGAAGTTCGGACATCCGCCGACCCAACAAGAACTTATGTACCAGCGGCGGTTGGAGATTGCTCATATTGAGGTTAGCGCCTCTCGCCTTGTACGACGGAGCTATTGCAGTTGGCATGTATCGGTTTATGGCTCAGCTAGGGGCCGTATACATCGGGTAAGTTATCGCCGAGATGTGGTTCTGTTATGGCGGCGTTTCGTGAAGCAGACGTAACTCGTATGAGGTGCTGGTGCCTGCGAGCGGAAGTCCAATTCGAAGGCATGTCGCACCAGCGGGTTAGCCGAAAAGGTCCATCGGAGCGACAGTGCAGTCAGGTGATCTTTTTTCGGAGATCCTGGAGCGAGGTGAAGCTACCATTGCGTACCACTTTGAACTGGAGAACCGAGACGAACATCTCGATTTTCATGGACACAATCGGGGTGTAGTGGGCAAGGAAGCGGGGATGGGCTTCGAACTTCAGCTTGGGTTCTTCGTCTCTGAGCGAGCGATCCGATGGAATTCTCGACTTGATCGCATAGTACAGAGACGACGCGATCTGCATGACTTTGCAGATCGGGGGTCAGCTCGATCGACAAGGACCGACCACTACCATCCGAGTTTGGATCTATCGGTCGGACTACTGCGAGTTCCTTCGTCACCACAAGGGTTCTTGTGGTGACGAGCCGACCGATGCGCAATCGGAAAGATCAGTCCGAAAACCCGTGCTTAGCCCCTATCGCCTCGTTGGTTATCTAGTTGTGGATCCTTCCTTATCCACTCGCCCCGTCGGGCTCGCGATGTATATTTCGGCGCCGAGCTCGATGAATTCTGCTGACTTGTTGTCGAGTTGCTCCGCCAGAGCTGAGTCGTTGTTTTCTCGCAGTGTTCTCGAAAGAGACATGGAGCAGAACTTTGGTCCGCACATCGAGCAGAAGTGAGCCTTCTTTGCTGCGGGAGCCGGGAGGGTTTCGTCGTGATACGACCTGGCAGTTTCGGGATCAATTGACAATCGGAACTGATCCTCCCATCTAAAGTCAAAGCGTGCTCGAGACAGCGCCAGGTCCCACTCAAGCGCACCTTTGTGGCCCTTTGAGAGATCGGCAGCGTGTGCCGCAATCTTGTAGGCAACCATTCCGGCCTTGACGTCCTGCGCATTGGGAAGGCCTAGGTGTTCCTTAGGGGTGACATAGCACAGCATTGCGGTGCCGTAACTTGCAATCATTGCGGCGCCAATTGCCGAGGTAATATGGTCATAGCCCGGTGCTATGTCGGTAGTCAATGGACCCAAAGTATAAAAGGGAGCCTCGTCACACCACTGCTCTTCGAGTTCGACGTTCTTTTGAATGAGATGGATCGGAACGTGTCCCGGACCCTCCACCATCACCTGGACTCCGGCCCTCCTTGCGATTTTAACTAGCTCGCCCAAGGTGCGGAGTTCGGCGAACTGTGCTTCGTCATTTGCGTCTGCGACGGATCCTGGCCGAAGTCCGTCTCCTAAGGATAAAGACACATCGTAGGATCCGGCTATCTCGCAAAGCTCTTCAAAATTCTCGTAAAGAAAGTTCTCGCGGTGATGAGCTAAGCACCAGCTTGCCATGATAGAGCCACCACGAGAGACGATCCCGGTGACCCGTGAAATTGTCATTGGGATGAACGCGAGAAGGAGCCCCGCATGGATTGTCATGTAGTCGACCCCGGCCTCCGCCTGATCCACGATTGTCTCTTTGAAGACATCCCAGCTTAGCTTTGTAGGGTCGCCCCCCACTTTGTGAAGGGCTTCGTAGATTGGCACTGTTCCAACCGGTACTGGCGAGTTGCGTATTATTGCCGCTCTTGTCTCTTTAATCGAACGTCCCGTCGAGAGATCCATTACCGTGTCCGCTCCGAAGTCGACGGCCATCCTCATCTTCGCTACTTCGGCCTCTATGTCCTGAGAGACCGAAGAGTTACCTATATTCGCATTTAC
>JABEUM010000050.1 GCA_013044475.1 Acidimicrobiaceae bacterium
ACTAATAGTATGCCGTCCGCGAAGACAATCCCGTAGCTGCCCGCTGAGACCTCTACTACACTTCCCGGCTCGGCGGCTATCCCCGAAGCCAACGAAGCTCGGGCGACGATCACCTTCTTGCCTGATAGGAGCAGGTAGCCGCGCCCGAGCCGGACCCGACGAAGGGCAAGCTCTGCGCTGTCGGAGATCTCTATTCGATACTCTGAGGGATCAATCTTTGAGGCATATGAGACATCTCCCGACTGCTTTTTGGGCGCCACCTCCATGACCTTTGAGTCCTTCAACCAGTCCAAGAGCAGCTCTACCCCAACTTCAGTCATCCCACGAGTGACCTCTTCGAGGGACTTGTTCGCCATTTCAAAGACTCTCTCTTCAAAGACGTCCCCGGTGTCGAGTCCCTCGTCCATCGCCATTAGGCAGACCCCGCTCTTTTCATCTCCCGCGAGTATCGCCCTCTCCATCGGCGCTGCACCCCTAAAACGTGGCAGGAGGGAATAGTGGATATTCAAAAATAGGCTCTCTTGGAGTAGCTCCTTAGGAATGATCCTCCCGTAAGCGACTACCACAGAGACATCGATCGGAGTCGACTCGGTCTTCTCTGAAACCTCCGACAGTGAAGTGAGAACTTCGATCCCCATCTCGCCTGCAACCCGCTTTACCGGGGAGGGCATGAACCCAGCCCCTCTCCCCCGGCGCTTATCGGGTCTAGTTACTACGTATCTCACGTCATAACCTGCGTCAATTAGGGCAGACAGGTATACAGCAGAGAGCCCCGGAGTTCCGTAAAAAGCAACTTTCAACTTCTTCAGCTCCACTTCACAACGGGTCTCTTCGGAACCGAAGCACTAGTTGCCGGCCTCCATTGCCCTCTTGCGCAGTTCCTTCTTGGCGGCCTTGAGTTGGACTTCATCAAGCCTCTCAAGCAGCAAAATCCCGTCTAAATGATCGACTTCGTGTTGAAATACCCGGCCTAAAAGCTCGGATGCTTCAATTGAGACCTCGTTTCCATCCAGGTCGATTCCCTCAAGGTGAACTTGAGCGGGCCGGAGGATCTCGAAATAGAGTCCCGGAACCGACAGGCAACCCTCTTCATAGACCCATTCACCATCTGATTCGGTGATGCGGGGGTTGAGGATAGTTACCGGGCCATCGCCTATGTCGTAGACGAATAGTCTCTTTTCGACACCGACTTGCGGGGCGGCTAATCCGACACCGGGTGCCTCATACATCGTCTCGATCATGTCAGCGACTAACTTGGCTATCTTCGAGTCGATCTCCGCTACGTCGGTCGCCATGGTCTTTAGTACGGGGTCCCCGTAGGTACGAATGGGCTGGATAGACATGAACTATAGGCTAGCTGGTCTCTGAAGCTATGCGAATTACTAGCCGACCACACCTTTTGGCATCAGCTCCAAGAGGTGCTTTGGAGGGTCAATCCCGTCTCTTAGCGCTGGATCGGCTATTAGTTCGCCTCTCACTTGATAAAGGGGAATCACACCGGCCCATACGTCGAGCAAAGCGTCTTCTCCAACGGAGTCTGACGGAGGTCCTTCGCTGGACTTTACGGAAAACTTATCCAACGCCAGTTTCTTTAGGGAGGTCTTTCTGATCTCCTTGGAGTTCGGTTTCCTTGCGTAGTCCCACTGACCGGGATTGGTATGTTCTGAGATAGCTTTTAGCCCTTCGAGCTTGAGATCTGGATCAGATATCTCTTCGAGCTCGCCATATATAACGCAGCTGTGGTAGTTGACCGAGTGGTTGAAGACGCTTCGCGCAATGACGAGTCCCTCTACTATGGTCACGACGAAAGTGGCTTCTAACTGGAAATCTTTCCGTAGGCTTACCGAAGCAACCGAACCGTGGAGGTAGATACAGTCCTGTCCGATTCCGTAGACCGTCGGGACAACAAATGGTTGGCCATTTTTGTCCAAGACTCCCAAGTGCCCGACGAATGCCCGCCTCAAAAGTGCGTCTAAGTCCGAGCGACTATGCGAGCCTTGATCTGCGTGCCGCCGAAGCTTCGTCTTTGGATCCAACTGCGACACAGTTACTCCTTCTGGTCAGAAATTGCTCGAAGTCTCCGATACAGGGCCGGCTGGTCTTTACTCCACGTCCTTGCAGTTTAGAGACTCCTTGGACTCATCTCGATACGGACTCCGGCGGAAGGTCTTGTCGCAGCTTGTAGCGAACTTATCAGTCCCTGCTCGTCGTTAGCTCTAAGCAAAAAGTAGTCCTTGCCCATTTCGACGACCTCGTTATCTGCATTCTGAGGAGAGGATCGTAGACTGAGCTGATCAGCATATAGCTGGGCCTTTTTGCCGGTAATTTTTGCAAAGAACCGATACGGAGCCAATCCCACCTCTTTTCGGTTCATTAGCTCGCTGCGGTAGATGGATCGAATATCTTTCGCTTCGAGCGATTCTCTTATCTGGTCACCCGATCCTGAATGCTGGATTACCACCAGCCCTTTTGAACGGGAAACAAGTTTCGATGCCCTCGAATAGAGATACGTAGCCCTCGGAGCCCTTTCGATGGTCAATGAAAAACTGAAATCGTCAAAGTCCAAAAAGACCACAACCGCAGCAGAGAGATCCCGATACAGAAGTGCTTCGGTTCCAAGCACCACCTTCGATTGGGGGTGATCCCTCGTCTCCCTAGATATGCTGGCCACCGGTTCTGAGAGGACCCCTTCTAGGGTCGGTCCGAGCCTGTCAATCCCCGAGCGCCTCGGCCGAATTCTTCTCGATGCACACTTCATGCAAACGACTGGCCTGGTCGCATGACACTTTGCGCAATACAACTCGTCGACGACAACCTTCGACCTGAGCGACTCGACCCTCGATCGCAGGGGGTTAATCCCGGCCTCAGCTACCCCATGAACAACCGATCCGCACGCTTCGCAAAGCTGAATCGACGAGCACGCTTGGCAGACGAGCTGGGAAGTAAAACCCTTCTGGTTGTGTATTACCGCCATCTCAAAATCGAGTGGGTACTCGGATCGTTTAGCAATACCGGCGGCGATCGAGCGGTACTCCCCAATCTTTTTGAATTGGTCTCCCTCCAGATCGATCAGCCTGGAGTAAGAGACGCTCGCACTCCATCCCGAGGTATACCTACCCCTTTCCAGGCTCCGCTGGCGTAGCTCCTTGTTGAGCGCGTCGATCGGTGGCGCCGATCCTAAAAGCATTAGATCACAGCCAGAAATATCCGATCTAAGCTTCGCTAGTCTCCAAGCTTCCCAGTAGGGGCTCCGTTGATCCCGCATCGAAGGATCGCAAGCGTCGACGAGCAAGATTGCGCCGAGCTGGCCGACGGAGGCGACGATAGCGCTCCTCGACCCTAGGACCACCCGGGGGTCGCCATCTATCTTTTGGTAGTCTTCGGGATATCTCAACGCCTCGATGCCCAATTCGAGTAGTCGAGCATAGAGACCCCCGACTCGCGACTCGTTAGGCAGGACGACAATGATTGACCTAGCGCTTGATCTGTGAAACTCGAACAAAGAGTGCACCCAGCTCGCTTCGTCAAAGTTCGGGGCCTCCCATATCACGCCTGCGCGCTCGCCATAGGTGTACTGCTGGTATCCCTTTTGATCCAGTCCCACCGGGCCTCTATCAAGTTTTGTCCGAATATTGACCTTGGGAGAAGCTAGTTTGAGAAACTGCGCAGCCGAGCAGCCCCACAGCTTCGAGGCGGCTATGCACAGCTCGACTACATCGCTAGCTGGTCCGCTAGATACCGATTTCGTGATCTCTTTCAGCTTGCGATCACTTTCGCCGTTCGACTCCCTGATCTCCACGATCCAGCCGTAGTCGATTCGCTTTCCGAATGGAACCTTGACCTTCGTGCCGACCTTGACCGAATCGAGCATCACATCTGGGATGGCATAGGAGAAGGGCGTGTGCAGAGCCGCCACATCTACTACGACCTCGGCGACCTGCACCAAGTGGCGGCGAGGTTCGGCCTGTTGTGAATTAGATCCCAATTGCGGACTTGAAGTCGTCCAACTTCGAAGTGATCTCCCAGGTAAAGCCCTTTTCCATCCTTCCGAAGTGTCCATAGGCGGCGGTACGTCGGAAAATAGGTCGTCTTAGATCGAGATCCCTAATGATTGCGGCGGGCCTAAGGTCAAATAGGTCCTTTATCGCTTTTTCGATCGACTCAACGGAGACCGCCTCGGTCCCGAATGTCTCGACCATCAGCGAAACCGGATGGGCGACCCCGATAGCGTAGGCGACTTGGATCTCACACCTCTTGGCGGCTCCCGAAGCTACGACGTGTTTTGCCACCCAGCGAGCCGCGTATGCTGCGGATCTATCGACCTTGGATGGGTCCTTGCCCGAGAATGCCCCGCCTCCGTGCCTAGCCGCACCGCCGTAAGTGTCCACGATGATCTTTCGTCCGGTTAGTCCGGTATCGGCGTGGGGTCCGCCTAATTCAAATCGACCCGTCGGGTTAGCAAGAATGTTCATGTGCGTGCGATCCAGATCATAAGGAATCATCGGATTTATAACCGAGTCAGTCAGGTCGGGAAGGAGAAGGGTCTTGAGGTCTATCCCCGGCTGGTGCTGGGTTGAAATCAGCACGGTGTCCAGCCGAATCGGCCGATATCCTTCGTACTCCACACTCACCTGTGTCTTGCCGTCTGGGCGCAGGTACGGAAGGACGCCAGCCCTTCTGACTTCAGCGAGACGTTGCGACATCCTGTGGGCGAGCCAGATTGGTAAGGGCATCAGATCGGGGGTCTCGTCGCAGGCGAAGCCGAACATCATGCCCTGATCTCCCGCACCCAGCGAAGAGAGTTCGTCCTTGGTCGACTCCACCCGCTGCTCAAATGCTGAATCTACACCTTGGGCTATATCTGGAGACTGCTCGTCAATTGTTACGACCACCCCGCAGGTGTTGCCGTCAAATCCATAACTCTCCCGGTCGTAGCCGATATCGCAGATGGTATTCCGGACGAGGTGGGGAATGTCTACATAGCTGGTAGTACTAATCTCGCCAGCGACTACCACAAGTCCCGTCGTCAGAAGGGTTTCGCACGCAACCCTCCCCTTGGGATCGTCGGTGAGAATCGCATCCAGAATTGCATCTGATATCTGATCAGCCATCTTGTCTGGATGACCCTCGGTTACAGACTCAGACGTGAACGTATAACGACGGGACACTTATAAATCCTCCTGGCATCGACCTCGGCAGCACCGAGCGTCACCGAGCTACTGGAATGAGGATAGTGGCAAATTCTAAACTTTTGGACCGGAGCGAAGTATCTCCAAGGCCCTAGCCAAGACAGCTTCCGCTACCATTTTCTTAGAAACTCGCTCCAAGAAGGTGGCCTCGCGATCTCGTTCTACGATGAAAACCGAGTTGGTTTCGGTCCCAAACCCGGCACCGGGTGCAGTGACATCATTTCCGACAATTATGTCCGCACCTTTTCGATCAAGTTTGTCTCGGGCGTACTTCTCGGGGTCTCCCGTCTCAGCTGCGAAGCCGACAACTACCTGGCGGCGGCTCCGATTCTGACCTAGATAAGCCAGAATGTCTTCGGTATGGACCAGACGGATTTCCGGCAGACCATCGGTCTTCTTGATCTTCTCGGACCTTTGCTCTTCAACCCTGAAGTCAGCTACCGCTGCGGCCATTATCACGATGTCTGCGGTCTTCGCCAGATCCTTCACCGCTAAAGACATATCCGAAGCCGACTCGACTTTTACCATCTTTGCGCCGTAGGGAAATGGGAGGTTTTCAACCGTCGAGACCAAAGACACATTTGCACCGGCCATCAGTGCTACCTCGGCAAACGCATACCCCTGCCTGCCACTTGAACGGTTGCCGATAAACCTAACCGGGTCGATAGCCTCCCTAGTTCCGCCGGCGGATACGACGATCTCAAGACCCGAAAGGTCGAGGTCACTACCCTCTTCAAGCAGTCCTACCGCCCTGGCAACGATCTCTTGCGGCTCGGCCATCCTTCCGGCCCCAAAGTCTCCTCCGGCTAGCCTGCCAACTCCCGGTTCGACGATGACCACGCCAGAAGAGGCCAAAAACTCGACATTCCTCTTTACCGCAGCGTTATCCCACATTTCGCTGTGCATCGCTGGTGCAATGAGCACCTTTGACGTAGCTGCGATCAAAACGGCCGAAACCAGGTCGTCAGATGCCCCGTTGGCAAACTTGGAGATAACATTCGCCGTCGCCGGTGCTACTAGGACGAGATCAGCTCGACGAGATAGCGTGGTGTGGGGGACCGGGTCGTTCGAGTTCCACAACGAACTCCTTACCGGCTCGGAAGATAGGGCTGAAAAGGTCGTCTCACCGACAAATCTCTTTGCGTCTTCGGTCATAACCGGGACGACATGGTAACCGAGGTCGAATAGGCGTCTTGCAACCTCGACGGCCTTGTATGCGGCGATCCCCCCCGATATGCAGAGCACGACCGTCTTCTGGGTCGATCCAGACATCCGCAATCGGTCACCTCCAAAAATCATTCAAAAGCAGCCCTCAAAGAACCTCTGAGCTAAGTCTGAGTACGACTACTCTACTTCGACTTCAGGCTGCTCGACGATTACGTCTAAGGAATCGGGTTCCAAGCTCACTTCATCTTCCTCCTTGCGAGGAATGATCTTTCCCGCAGAGATCTCGTCGAAGGCGATCGAAAGGGGCTTTGTGGAGGTCGAATCGATCTGTGGCGGCACGATTGAGCCGAGCCCTTCCCCGAGGCGTGAATAGTAGGAGTTGATCTGGCGGGCCCGCTTAGCGCTCAAACTGACGAGGGAGAACTTCGAACCAGCGACCTCTAGCAACTTCTCCACAGGCGGGACCATCATAGAACGGCCCAATGTATCTGCCAATTCAATCTCCTCGATAGGGGTCGTAAGACCGCTTTTGGAATCCAGCCCGGCATCGACCAGCGGTGATGATCAACGTCGGGACCTAACAATCCTAGTTGCCCTGGGCGCTATAGCCGCTAAATAGCAATTTTGCCGTACCACGGTACGAACCGCAGTTAGTGCTACTCCAGTCCGCCTACCGTCGGGCGGCACGTTCCTTGGTTATTATTTGCGCTACGGCTAACACTGCACTACGCGAGTCATCGTTCACGACAACCGCATCGGCGAGGGCGCGGGCAAGGCCAATCTCTTCCTCGGCAATGGCAAGCCTGTGGGACACGTGATCGTCACTGTCCCCTCGAGACCGCATCCGCAGCGCAAGCTCCTCCAATGACGGGGGTTCGATAGCTATCACTAACGAGCTGGGATAATTCTCCCTGATGCTCATTGCACCCTGAAGATCTATCTCAAGAATCAGATCGTCTTGATCAAGCGGGTCGGGAGCGGGAGTCCCATAGAGATTACCTAGATACTCCGCCCACTCAAGAAACTTTCCCTCGTCAATTGCGCGCAGAAACTCCAAACGACTCACGAACACATAAGCGTCTTCTGATTCGCCGACCCTGCGCGGACGAGTCGTCCACGACCTCGAAAGCTTAACTGAGTCCAACTCTCGGACGAGTCCGGCGGTTATGGTACCTTTTCCAACCCCGCCAGGCCCACAGACTACGACAATCAGGGTTTTGCAGTGTCCCTAATGAGGCGTTCTCTCTGATTGGCTCCAAGACCCTGTAGTCTTCTCGTATCGGCAATGCCAACTTCCGACATAATTTTTCGGGCCTTGACCTTTCCGATTCCTGGAAGACTTTCGAGTACCGAAACGACCTTCATCTTCCCGACCAATTCGTCAGATGAGGAACGCTCCAGGAGTGACTCAAGGGTAATTGAACCCATCTTGAGCTGTTCTTTAAGCTCAGCACGTGCACGTCGTGCATGTGCTGCCTTTTCGAGAGCGGCTTGTCGCTGCTCAGGTGTTAGAGATGGAGGCAATGGCATAGTTGGAAAGATAACCGAAAATTTTGCAGTTGGGTGCTTAAAATTACGGTTAATTAGCTTTTGAAGGCCAATTTCTCGAAAAAATGCCCGTTTTGAACCCATTTTGCCGCAACAGATTCGAATTTCAACTATTTTCCGGGGGCTCAGCCCGCCTCCATCACCGATTCTAAAATGGATTCAGCGGCCAAAATTGGGTCTTTCGCCTGGGTTACCGCCCTACCTATGACCAATAGATCAGCCCCCGACCTGATCGCTTCTTCCGGAGTTGCAGCCCTGACCTGATCGTTCCTATCGACGCCTTTAGGTCTGATCCCAGCGACAACCGCAAACAGATCGGGTCTAAGCAACTTCCCCTCTGCTACGTCTTCGGTTGCGCACACGTAGCCTTTGCAACCGCCCAATGCAGAAGCTTCGATCCTCGCCGGGACGACGTGTTTAGGGGCTCCTCCATCCGAACTAAGCACGGTACCCCCGAGAGCCATCGGGATAGAAGCGCCAATCTCAGAAGCACCCTCCATTAGCCCCTCTACCCCCGCCCTCAACATATCGGTCCCGCCAAATGCGTGCATCGTCAATAGGCTCGCTCCGAGCCCTCCTACTACCCTTGCACTGCGGCGAACCGTATTTGGTATGTCGTGGAGCTTCAGGTCTAAAAAGACCTTGTATCCGAGCTCACAGAGGGCACCGACGGACTCAGGGCCGGTGGAGAGGTAGAGCTCGAGTCCAACTTTGACGTATTCGAAATAGTCTCCTAAGTGCCTCGCCATCCTGGTAGCCATGACCAGATCGTCGTAGTCGAGCGCAAGCGCTAGGTGGCCCTTTGCGTCACTCTCTTTCATCTATCTTCCGCCTTCATATCGCTTAAAGTTTCAACAGCTGAAGTTATCTTCATACCCTTAGGGGCATATCCAACCACATCAGAAAGTCTGGATATACCTAGTCTCGCACACAATTCGGTAAGCTCGCCGAGAACTCGCAGTGGTGCCTTGGGATCGGAAAATGTGGCAGTTCCGACTTGTATCGCCGAAGCACCCGCCAACATCATCGCCAAGGCGTCCCGACCAGAGGAAATACCGCCAACTCCAATAATTACTATCTCTGGTATTCGCCTCTTTAGCTCATACACCGCCCGGAGTGCTATCGGCCTAATCGCTGGGCCGGAAAGGCCGCCTCCGCCTCCGCCAAGGTCCAACGAGGCGGTCAATGGGTCGATGCTCATCCCCAAGACGGTATTTATCATCGTTACCCCGCAGGCACCGGCTTCGACGGCCGCTTCGGCGACCTCGGCCACAGAATGGGTATTTGGGGACAGCTTGGCGAAGATCGGGATACCTATCGGCCGCACTGCCTCTATTACCGCTCGGGTCGCCCGAGCGGAGTGCGAAAAGATCTCCGACTTCGCCTTTAGGTTGGGGCATGAGACATTGACTTCTACTGCCACGATCCCATCTAGTCGGCCTGCGAGTAACTCGGATGCCTCAGCGTACTCCTCGACGGTTTTGCCCCAGATGCTGACAATCGTCTTTGCGCCGGCTTGTCTTAGCCCCGGGAGGTAATCCTTCGCCCATGCGCCAATTCCAGGTCCAGCCAAACCCACCGAATTCAGCATCGCTCCAGCTAGAGGGGCTAGCCGAGGTCCGGGATTTCCTGGCCACGGATAAGCAGAGACACTCTTTACGACGACGGCCCCCAGCTTTGAGAGGTCGAAAAATGCCGATAGCTCTGCACCGTGCCCGGAGGTCCCGGCGGCAGTCATCACCGGATTATCTAGCTTCAACGAAGCTAGATTAGTCTCAAGGTCCACGCTAAACTGGCCATTTTTTCGATTCGGTATTCTCATAGCGCCTGGTGGTAGGATTGGATCGATCGGACATCAAACGGCGACTTCCTGCCCTCTCTGATTCCAGACGCGGCTGCCTTTGCGGCGGCCAGGGTCGTCAGGCATGCGACGTGGTTTTTTAGCGCAGCGCTCCTGATTCGATATCCGTCCGCCCTGGGCGTATTACCCCTAGGAGTATTTACGACAAGTACAACGCGTCCAGAGGATATCAGTTCTACTGCGTCGTAATGCCCTTGTGGCCTATCGCTTCGGGCTTCGCCGATCGAGCGCTTTTCGTCGGTGACCTTTGCGACTAAAATTCCGACCTCCACCCCGTGCTCTTCGAGCGACTTAGAAGTCCCGATGGTAGCGGCCAACTCGAATCCAAGGTCCCGAAATGCCTTCGCCACCTCAACTCCGTGATCCTTGTCCCGATCCGAGAGCGAAAATAGCACCACTCCTGAGTCGGCCAATCCCGATCCCGCGGCGAGTTGGCTCTTTGAAAATGCCATCGGAAAGCTTCTATCGATCCCCATGACCTCGCCAGTTGAACGCATCTCCGGGCCGAGGAGGGTGTCGGAGGTTGGAAATCTGGAAAAGGGCAGCACGGCCTCTTTGACTGCTACGTGGTCAATCGAAGAGGGAGGATCGAATATCTTGTCCTGCCGTAGTTCGTCGAGGGTCTTTCCCGCCATTACCAAAGCGGCGAGCTTCGCTAAGGGCACTCCGGTCGACTTTGCGACGAACGGAACGGTCCTAGACGCCCGTGGGTTGGCCTCGATCACATATACCTGTTCGGCCTGTACTGCGAATTGAACGTTTATGAGGCCAATGACTCCAAGTTCGTTGGCTATCAGTATTGCATAGGCCCTAATCTGCTCTATCACCTCTTCGGAGAGGGTCTGCGGAGGAATCGCACAAGCCGAATCACCGGAGTGCACCCCAGCCTCTTCGACGTGCTCCATTATTCCGCCAATATAAGTTTCTCCTGCCTTATCCCTGACCGCGTCTACGTCGACTTCGATCGCGTCCTCCAGGAACTTGTCTATCAAAATTGGCCTGCTTGAGGGCTGGCCGCCCTCCGTCTCAAGCTCTTTGAGGCGGGAAAAGCCGTTTTTAAGTTGGTTCTCGTCGTAAACGATCTCCATCGCCCGACCGCCCAGAACGTAACTAGGTCTCAAAAGTACCGGATAGCCGATGCCCTGGACCACATCGAGGGCCTCTTTGAGGCTAAATACCGTAGCCCCAGGGGGTTGGGCAATTCCGACCCTGTCGCAGAAGTCGGACCACTGCTTGCGATCTTCAGCAAAATCTATCGCCTTAGCAGAAGTACCTAACACCCACTCTGCAGGGAGCGACGATGCCAATTTCAGCGGAGTCTGTCCCCCCAAAGAGACGATGACACCCAAGAAGTTGGGGTTCTTCGACTCGACATCCAACACCTCCATGACCTCTTCGATCATTAAGGGCTCCATGTAAAGCCGGTCCGAAGTGTCGTAGTCGGTGGAGACCGTCTCTGGGTTGCAGTTGATCATTACCGTCTTGTATCCGGCATCCCTGAGCGCAAAGCTGGCGTGCACGCAACAGTAGTCAAACTCAATTCCTTGCCCTATCCGATTGGGACCCGAGCCAAGGATTACCACCGTGGGCGAATCGTCGCCTTCTACCTCACTCTCGTCGTCATAGCTCGAATAGAAATATGGTGTGTAAGCTTCGAACTCGGCTGCGCAGGTATCAACGGCCTTGTAACTCGGCCTTACTCCGACAGAACGCCGGTAGGCACTGACCTCCGTCTCTTCTACCGCAAAGAGGTAAGCGAGCTGTCCATCAGAAAATCCGAGCTGCTTTGCTTCGAAGAGGAGATGGGGGCCCAACCCAGACATGCCTTGCGATGGGTCGTAAGCAGCTAGTAGTGCCTCTCGCGCACCAACTATCAGAGCGATCTGATCCAAAAACCACGGGTCGACCTTTGAGGAGTCATAGATGGCCGCAATGGGAATCTTTCGCCTAATTGCGGCCTCAATCTGAAAAACCCGATCCGACGTGGCCTTTGAAACCGCCTTGATTAGTTCGTCGTCGCTCAGTGAATCGTAGCTAGCCTCGATGGGGTCACAGTTAAGGCCAAGTCTGCCACGCTCGATTGATCGAAGAGCCTTCTGCAGAGACTCTGGAAAGCTCCGGCCGATGGCCATCGCCTCGCCGACTGACTGCATTCGAGTCCCAAGCTCATCTTCGACGCCCGGGAACTTCTCAAAAGCCCACCGCGGCACCTTGGTCACGACATAGTCGATCGATGGCTCAAAGCTCGCTGGGGTCAGCTTTGTAATATCGTTTTGCACTTCATCGAGCGTGTATCCGACGGCAAGTTTCGTGGCAATCTTGGCTATTGGAAAGCCCGTCGCCTTCGAAGCTAGCGCCGAAGACCTCGAAACCCTCGGATTCATCTCAATCACGACCATCTCGCCTGTGCAAGGATCTATAGCGAACTGGATGTTCGAGCCACCGGTCTCAACTCCTATCCTCCTAATCACTTTGAATGCAGCGTCTCTCATCAGCTGATACTCGACATCAGATAAGGTCTGAGCAGGGGCGACGGTGATCGAATCCCCGGTGTGGACACCCATCGCGTCAAAGTTTTCGATCGAACAGACAACTACTGCGTTGTCCTTGTGATCCCTCATAACTTCGAGTTCATACTCTTTCCATCCGGCGATAGAACGTTCGATGAGAATCTCAGAGATCGGCGAAGCGTCGAGTCCAGCGGCGGCCAAATCGAGGAATTGATCCAGGTCGGCGGCTATTCCGGTTCCGGCTCCCCCGAGGATAAAGCTGGGTCGAATCATCACCGGGAAGCCGATGCCCTTTCCGACAATAACAGCCTCGTCAAGACTATGTGCGAAACCAGATTGCGGCGTGGAAAGCCCGATCTCTTGCATCGCTATCTTGAAAAGCTCCCTATTCTCAGCGGTGTGGATCGCCTTCTCAGAGGCACCGATCAGCTCGACATTGAACTCCTCCAAGACTTTCGCCTCGACTAACTCGATGGCGAGATTGAGTGCGGTCTGACCGCCGAGGGTCGGAAGGAGTGCATCTGGCCTCTCCTTCTCGATTATCTTGGCAATTATCTTGGCATCTAGTGGCTCGATGTAGGTAGCATCAGCGAACTCGGGGTCGGTCATGATCGTCGCAGGGTTCGAGTTAACCAAAATGACCCTATAGCCCTCCGCCTTCAGTACTCGGCAAGCCTGCACTCCCGAATAGTCAAACTCACAGGCTTGACCTATGACGATCGGACCTGACCCAATGACGAGGACCGAAGAAATGTCTTGTCGTTTAGGCACTGACAATCCCCGCTTCCATAACTTCGCTAAAACGATCGAACAGGTAATAAGAATCGTGTGGACCGGGGCCAGCTTCGGGATGGTATTGAACCGAGAATGCCTTTAGCCTGGGGTAACTCAAGCCCTCTATCACTCCATCATTTAAGTTGGTGTGGGTAACTTCGACCTTGGTAGACATCTCGGGAAGGCTCGACTCCAAAACCGCGTAGTTGTGGTTTTGCGAGGTAACCTCGACTTTTTTAGTGCTGGTATCCGACACGGGATGATTTGCCCCGTGATGGCCAAAACCAAGCTTATAAGTTGTTCCGCCAAGGGCTCTGGCCATCAACTGGTGGCCTAGACAGATGCCAAAGGCTGGGACCCTTCCGATCAACTCAGAAATGGCATTCGTAGCGTATTCGACCGGTGCCGGATCGCCTGGGCCATTCGAAAAAAAGACCCCGTCTGGCGCCATCGCAAGGACGTCAGTAGCGTCGGTTTGAGCAGGAACGACGGTGAGCTGAAATCTACTAGACAGTTCGCGAACCATAGAGCTTTTAATCCCAAAATCGTAGGCGACTACTTTTGGACCATCACCTTTATAGTGAACCACCCCTTTAGAGGACACCTCTTTGACTAGGTCCAGGCCGTCGGTAGTTGGTGCGGTCTTCGCTAACTCCACAAGTTCGTCTTTAGGAAGTGTCCCAATCACTCCGGCAAGAGACCCGAATGCGCGAAGATGCCTCGTGAGTCGCCTCGTATCTAGGCCCAAGACGAGAGGCGCCCCTTGGAGTTCCAAGATCTCGTGCAGTGGGGCCGATGCCCTCCAGTTGGAGGGGCTCGGCGTGTAGTTTCTCGCCACCACGGCCCTCGCAGAAACTCTAGTTGACTCCCAATCGAGCTCGGTAACCCCATAGTTTCCGAGATGAGGATAGGTGAACACGATCGCCTGACCAAAATAGGACGGATCGGTGAGGATCTCCTGGTAGCCGCTGAGGGAGGTGTTGAACACGAATTCAGCGGCTACGTAGTGATTTGCCCGCATCTCCTCGCCATTAGGAACCAAGTAGGCCCTAAAAGATGTACCGTCCGATAGTACTAGCCAACCCGGTTCGGCTCCTATGCGAGCGAGACTCCCGTCTAGAACCATAATTTCCCTTCTTTTAGTATCTCTTTCCCCCGAACAAAACCCGCTACGACCTTTCCCCTCAATGTCCTTCCCTCGTAGGGGAAGTTGGTGGAATTCGAGGCGATGTCTTCAATTTTCCCAACCGATTGCGCAGTTGGGTCGCAGATTACGATCGAAGCCTGCATATCGGGCTCTATCCCTATCCGCCTGCCGACGACCCTGGCCGCGCCTGGCCCCATCATTTCGAGTAGCCGATGAAGTCTCTGCAGCTCGTAAGGTTCCAGTCCTATCCGATCTGCCACCCGGTGGCTCCAATGGTCGGTAGCAATCGCAGTCTCCGTCGGGGATGCCGGTGGCTCTGAGAAAGCGGTCCAGCTGGCCGAAAAGGCACTCTGGAGCCCGATCATACCGAAAGACGCCTGGCTGAATGGTCGCTGCTTGGAATGGTATGGGTGGGGCGCATGGTCAGTAGCTATTGCATCGAAGTCTCCCCTTATCGCAGATGCCACTATTGCCATCTGGGTCGACTTGGACCTAAGGGGCGGGTTGACCTTGAAACTGGTGTCAAAGTTGCAAAGGAGCGAGTCGTCCAACAGGAGGTGGTGAGGGGTTACTTCCGCTGAAATCCTAAGTCCTTCATTCCTCGCCATCCTGATGAGGTTGATGCTCTCCCGGGCCGAAACGTGAAGCACGTGCAACCTGCCCCCGGTAGCTTTCAGCAGCTCAATATCCCTCGCCACCATGGAGGATTCGGATGCTTCAGGCTCGCCGATCAGCCCTAGCCTCACCGACGTCGCCCCGAGATTCATCGAAGCGCCTTCGAAGAGGTATGGGTCTTGAGCGTGCTGAGCAACTGTGACTCCGAGAAGCTCCGACATCTTCAACGCTTCGTACATTATCTTGGTGGAGCCAACCCCGGTACCATCGTCGGTGAAGAAGCTCGCGCCGGCCTGTACTAGCGACACGAAGTCGACGAGCCTCTCTCCCTTTCGTCCAAGGGTGATCGAAGCGGCCTGATCCACCTCAATCGGGGCCTTGCGCAACTCCTCCCTCACGGCCTTCCAGATCGATACCGAATCTATCGTGGGTTCGGTATTCGCCATAGCCAAGAGGTACTGATAGCCACCGAGTAGGCCCTGTTCTGAAAGGGTGTCTATCGTCTCGGCTTCTGAGTCCCCAGGGTACCTGCTGTGGGTGTGGGTGTCATAAAAGCTCGTAGAGACGACGCAACCGGTTGCGTCAATTACTCGACTACCGAAGGCGTCTATTGCTGGGGATACTTCGGTAATGACCTCCCCTTCGATCGCAATATCGAGGGCAAAGAGGCCAGCTGGCTTTAGTACAAGACCGCCTTTGACGACTACCTTCTCCCCGCTCATCTACCGATCACCCTTTCGGGTTGACCCATAGGAGTTGTCATTTTCAGGTCGTCAGTCACCAGTTATTCCCCTTTGGGATCGCCCGTCGTCCGAAGCGGTAGCGAGGATTTTGGAAAAGACCGCCATCCTCATTAGCACTCCATTTCTAACCTGTTCAGAGATGAGGCTCCTTTCCTCTGGCAGCTTGACGGCTAATTCGACTCCACGATTTACTGGCCCTGGATGCATTACGATGCTCTTTGGCGCCATCTTCAAATAGCGCTTCTGATCGAGCTGGAATCGCCTGGTATAGGAGTCGATCGAGGAGTGATAACCTCCCTGGATCCGCTCACGCTGGATCCTGAGTAGGTATAAGACATCGACTTCTCCGATAACTTCATCGAGATCGTAGCTGAATTCGGCGCCAAGGGCAGATGGTCGATCGACCATCATGTCGGGCGGCCCCACCAAGACTACCTTGACTCCAAAACGTCCCAAAAGGGCAGAAAGTGACCTGGCCACCCGCGAATGCAAGATGTCACCGACGATCGCTATCTTTTTAGTTGCGAGGTTTCCGACTCCCCCAAATGCCGAAGAAAGACTAAATAGGTCTCCGAGTGCCTGAGTGGGGTGCTCGTGGCACCCATCCCCCGCATTTACAACCGCTAAGCTGGTCCAGCTCGCAATTTGAAGGGGTGCCCCCTCATTAGGATGTCGAACCACTACTGCGTCGGCTCCGAGGGCAGAAACGGTATCGCAGGTGTCCTTGAGGGATTCACCCTTTGAGACAGAAGACGCAGACACCGCTAGATCGATTACCCTTGCACCCAGCCTCTCCGCTGCGAGGGTAAAAGAAAGTCGGGTCCGAGTGGAACCTTCAAAGAAAAGGGTCGCCACTACGAAGTCTTTCAGCTCGTCGCTGAAGCGCCTCGTCCCAAGCTCCTGCTTCCTATAGATCTCAGCCCGGCCCAGGAGATCGACGACTTCCGAATCGCTCAGATCGGAAATCTGCGTCAATGATCGCCGCCCCGAAACGGGATTCGAAAAGAACCCTGTCAAATTCCCTCCCTTATCTCTTCGAGAATCAGTACGCCTTTAGGACCAACCTCTACAAATTCTGCCTTCGAAGTTGGCAGGTTCTTGCCGACGAAATCCGGCCTAATCGGAAGCTCACGGTGTCCACGATCGACCAGTACGGCTAGTTGTATCGCCTTCGGCCTTCCCAACGCCCCTAATGCCTCTAGGGCCGCCCTGACGGTGCGACCGGTGTACAGGACGTCATCAACCAGTACTACAACACGGTCCGTAATCCCGAGATCCAGGCTCGGCCCGTCTCCAGCTTCCAAACGTGGTCTATCGTCGCGAAAAAAGCTCACATCGAGTTCGGCACATCGCGGCGAATAGCCGTCGATCTCGAGCAGGTGGGCAGAGATCAGCTCGGCGATCCACACTCCCCCAGTTGCGAGGCCGAGGAGCACTACCTCTTTCGAGCCACGATTTCGCTCGGTGATCTCGTGGGCGATCCTTTTGATCGCCCTCTCAATGTCACCTCTAGTTAACACCTGGGCCTTAGGCCGCATAAATACCGGTGCAACTTCGCTAGAAGGCAGAGCCGAGTCGCCAGACAAACTATTCTCCTTGTGCCGTGTAGACCTCTCTGGACCTACTTCACGGTTTTCTATAGAAGATCCTATTACTGTCGAATAGTACCGACCGCACATATTTGAGGGGAACTGTCGTATCAAATGATCGGGGATGAGAGGATTCCAAGCCAGAATGAAGTCACGGGACGTAAAAGTCGGCGGCATCGAATCCGCAAAGCGAAGCTGACGCTCGGCCAAAAGACCAGAAGGTCGGCACTCGTTATCCTTGTGATAATCGTCTTACTTGCTGGTGGAGTCGTATATTACGGGTTCAATCTCTACGGCCGGATCAAGAAACTGAATGTTTCCAACCTAAGCACGAACACCAATTCCCTCCAGCCTATAAATATCCTCCTCGTTGGGTCAAACTCTCGAGCTGCACTAAACGGAAAACAGGCCAAATACTTTGGAAGCGCCTCGCAGGTTGGCGGTGCCCGAAGCGACGTGACCATGATTGCTCACCTTGATCCAAAGACCCTAAAAGTCACGCTTCTTTCGATCCCGAGGGATCTCTTCGTCCCAATACCGAATTCAAAGAGTTCAAATCGGGTAGACGACGCTCTGAACGTCTCCCCGTCCCAATTAGTAAAAACAGTCGAGCAAGACCTCGGCATCCCGATACAGCACTTCGTCGAATTGAACTTCGATACCTTCCAACAGGTGGTCCAAGCACTCGGCGGAATCAAAATGTACTTCCCGATGCCGGTGAAAGACGCCTACTCAGGTCTAAACATCACCACTACCGGATGCCTCCAGCTAAACGGTTTTCAAGCCCTTGAAGTGGTCAGGGCGAGACATCTCTACTACCAGCAGAATGGGGTCTGGATCGAGGACCCACTTGGGGATCTAAGTCGAATAAGGCGAGACCACGAATTCTTGAAGGTGCTAGCGACCCAGGTCAAGCAGAAGGGTATCTCCAATCCTTTCACCCTCAACTCGATAGTTTCAGCTATGGTTCCCTATCTTCAGGTCGACAGCAGCTTTACCATTTCGGACATGCTGAGTCTCGCATCAAAGTTTCGACACATTAACCCCTCTGCCATTTCAAGTTTGACTCTCCCGGTAGAGTTGGTCAACAACTACGTGTATAAGGGCGCCAACTACGGTGACGTAGTTTTCCCGACCGAACCTCAGGACAGCCAAGTGATAACTAGCTTCTTGAACGGTCAAGGGACGCAGCCCTCCAAATCAAACAAGGCTCCAGTAGCGGTTTTGAATGGCAGTGGGATCGCCAATCAAGCGACAACGGTCGCCAACACGCTCAAGGCAGACGGATACAAGATCGCCGAAGTTGGAAATACTCCCGTACTTTCTACTCCGTCCGAAACGATCATTCGGTATGAGCCCGGCTTTCTTTCCGAGGCACTCGCATTGAAATCGACCATGTCAGGTTCGATCATCATGGGACAGGCGCCGACGGTCTCTGGAGCAAAGGTCGAGATCATAACGGGAAGCCAGCTTACGGCCTATAACTCCGCGACTTCGACCGGCTCTGGCCAATCTCCTTCGACAACGTCCGCATCGGCGGCAACCACACAGGCGGCATCCACGGCTACGACAATCCCGATCACCGTTGCCTCTACGACCGCCAAAAATCCACTTAAGCCTTGGGACCCTAGGGCCTGTCCAGCGTAACAAAGGTTAGTAAGTCGGCAATATTCAGCCTTCAGCTCAAAAGGTGCGGGCAATGGCTATCTCCGAACCCAGCAGTTCGCCGATGATGCAGCCGAAAAGTGTTTCCGTGGCGCAGCTGACGAGTAGATTCCCAAGAGACTGTCTCTATCCGAGCTGTATGGCCTTGCCACCATGCTTACAGCTGGCTAATTTCTGAAGGCTACGCAGTATCACGACGTGAGCTGTCCGAAACCTGGAGGTGAATCCCTCTCCGCTCTTCAGGATGGAATCTTTCGGCACTTCTTGATAACTGTCCCCGAAGCGCTAAGAGTCAGGCTCACCTGCGAGAAGTAGGTAGTACAGCGTTATTCAACGGCCATTTCCCTCATGAGCTACAGATGATAGGTAATAGGTCAGACAACCAGAGAGTCCTCAAGTCGACAAGCTTTACTGAGAGATGCATGTCACCTGCGAGAGCGAATCGAGCTAGGCGGAGAATGATCAATTTACGGCCGCTCGTCGCCTCTTGGCTCAAACGTTATGATCCATAACTCCAGGGCACTTGGATGTCAAAATCCGCAAAAAATAATGCTGCATCACTTTTCTGCAAGCCAATCACATTGATCGGGATGCTCAAACAGTTAAAAGCTATCGCGGTCTCTCAGGATGGTAGAAGCGAATCGGTATCGAAGCAGCGACGGCCGTACAGACCGTCCTCCCTTTCTTGAGCTCGGCTTCGAACTAGCTACTGCTTGGACCGCATATAACACGTTGATCTCGCCCCAGTCCACAATCGGATGGAATATAAAGGATCGGCGGGTTTAGCCTCGAAAGCCTAAACCCGCCGATCTGGGACGTGTTGGAGATATTTAGATCTACTGTTATGCAGTTACCAACGAGCGGGCAACAGTCCTCGCAAAAGCCTTTGAACCCTCCAAAATATCTTTGGAAGAGATTCCGGCGGAAGCGACGATCGACGCACCCTTATTGACAAAGGCCAAGGCGAGTTCGTCTTTTGCCCCGCGATAGCTAACAGCAAAGGTAACAAAACTAGCGACGGTCTTACCGTGCAGAGGCGGAAGTGACGCAATGAACCTCATTGCGTTCTTCGCCGGATGCACCTTGGCGACTACAAGTCCCTCGACCCATGCGCCAAAGACCACTAGATCCGCTGCCATAATGTCGTTCGAACGTGCCATCTTCGTCGAAATAACTTGCGTCGAATAACCATGACGCCTGAGTTCAACGGCGATAGCTTCAGCGGCCGCCTTGGTATTTCCACCGTTGGATTCATAGACCAATACCGCGCTCTGCATAGCAGGTGCCTCGATATAAGCCGGATTCTCCGGTGCTACGGGAGCCTTGTTGCCGAGCTGAGAGATAACGCCTCGGGCTGCACTCATACCCTGGGCCATAGCGGTAACTACCGTAGAAGGTCCAATCCTGGCATCACCAATAGACCAAACACGATCCGCTACTTGGAAGGCAGAGTCAAGCCTGGTCCTCTCCCGGTCCGAGGCTAGCTGCGCCAGCTTCGGGCTACCTGCGTAGACGCCGCTGGCCTGCCAGCGGCGATCAGGAACACCGGTAAAGGTGGGGAGCGATCCAAACTTGACATCGCCGGATACCTTTGTCCAGCCCGGATCGATCCGGTAGCCCATCGCTAGCACTACCATATCGACGTCGACTGAGTAGGTCTTGGCTTCATCCAGCTTCGGAATCGATTGAGCGTCAGACTGGCTGGTCTCACAGATAACCGCCGAATGGACCTTTGCATTTTCGTCGCCCACTAGTTGGGTAACGGTCCTACAGAAGTCGACTTGGACACCTTCATGGCGTGCTTCGGCGATCTCGTCTTTCCTGGCCCTCGAGAATCTCTCATCCATCCAGTCGATACAGACCGAAGTTCCGCCAAGGCGAAGCACCGTCCTAGCCACGTCCATAGCCGTATTACCGGCACCAAGAACGAGAACCTTCTTGCCTGCTAGTTCGATACCGTGAGGGGTCCCAAGTAGTTGGGCCTTGCCCCGATCCAAGAAGTGGCTAGCGTCGATGACTCCCTCGAGCTCCACGCCACCAATTCTGGGAACTATAGGAGCGGTGGCGCCAGCGGATACAACTACACCATCGAAGTCCGCATACAACGAACGCCAAGTCTCGGTTTCGATCTTGGTCGAGTAGCGGAAGTCGACACCGGCGGCACTCAGGGCATCGACCGTCGGATGCCAAGCCGAGTTAGGCAGGACATACGCCGGAATACCCCAACGCATTACGCCACCTGCTTCAGCGTCAGCTTCGAAGACCGTCACCTTGGCACCGGACCTTGCGAGTTCGTAAGCTGCACCAAGTCCAGCAGGACCCGCTCCGACTACTGCGACCGAAACTCCGGCGTCAGCAGCTGGGACCAGTGGGATAGCCTCAGTATTGTCGGCGATGAAACGCTCCAAACGCCCTACGGCTACGCCTCGACCACCAGCCAGCGACCAGGTACAAGAACCTTCACATTGGGTCTGCCAATCGCAGACCCTGGAGCAAGCTCCCGGCATGCAACTGGTCAACGAGAGTACCTCACGGCCGTGCTGGAGGTCTCCATCAACGATGGCCTTAATGAACTCAGGGATATTGTTGTGCGTCGGGCAGCCCCTAACACACGTCGGATCTGGGCAAGATATGCACCTTGCGGCCTCGATCTGCGCCTCTTCCAAGGAAGCAAATCCTTGACGGACTTCGTGCGACGAATCGAGTAGCACCTCGGGAAACAGATCCGAAGGGACCAGTCCTTGAGTAGTCATCATCGGTCCCTCGATGACTATGGCGCTAAATGGACAGGTCCTCTGGCATTGCCTACATCCGACACACAGATCCTGGTTAGCCTTGGCGATCCAGTTGTCTGGATCTAGCGACAATGCCTCAGTTGGGCAACGGACTATACATTCTTGGCACCCGGCGCAGCGGTCGTGCAAAACGTGCACTACCGGCCTATCCAGCACCTGCTTTTTACTTTGCGAGCTTGTGCGCTCTCCTATGACTGTCATTTCAATACTCCAAATCTTGTCTTGTCAGAAACTTGCTTGCCTAGTTCAGATCTACTTACGACGCTGCGTGCATCGGCATATAGATAATGGTCGCAAGCACGCTTATGGCAAAGACCATTACGAGAGTCGCTGTAACGACGGCCTTCGGACGGCTCGACTGTGGTCCAAGGTCTCTTAGCGAGATCCGGTATGCGGCGTAGAGGCTAGCGGCGGTGCCGAGACCCATGACTGCAAGCTGGACGGAGACGATCGAAGGATTGGTCAGGAGCCTCGTGTTGTAGATTCCTGGGTGCACGCCAATTGGGTTTACGATCGCAGATCCGACCCTGGCCACGTGCTTGAAGAACTTAGGAAGCTGGCGTGAGAAGTAGTCGGCACCGGTGATCGGGATAAGTGCATAGGCGATCGTGGTGAACCAGCTCGACTTCGACGAGGAGCCCGCTAATGGCTTGCCGATAGCTCTAACCAGCATCGTAAGTCCCCACACTGCGAGGGCACCGAGGGCTATGCCACCTAGGTAAGCCACTGGATCCGGATAGTGTGGCCAATGCAGGATTGAGTTGAGCTTGTCGTCGATAGTACCGTACCATCCAAGCGCATTGTACTGCTGGTAGAAGACCAGCCCGAAGAGGGCGGCAACTGCGATTCCGATATCTAGCCTGCGCTTGACCGGTTGGATAACCGACGTCAGAGGGGCTTGAACATATAGTCCGATGTTGTCAGATGGGCAAGACTTGTAGCACTCAGAACATAGTCCGCAAAACGCATTAGAGTCCGCACTACCTGGCCAGGTATACCATGGGCAGCCAAAACCATCTTCGGATCCACGCATGCAGTCCTTGGTCTGACACGACATGCAGACCTCGCGGTCACGGGTCCTGAAACCAGCGACCATACCCATCGAACCGACCGAGCCTATCAACGAGGACAGCGGGCAGATGTAGCGGCAGAAGCTGCGGCGTTCAAAGACCAAGAAGGAGAGCAGCGCCGTAGTAACGATCCCAATAACCATAAAAGAGGTGGCTATCGGGGCGCCCGGCCCTGCGATGTTGAAGTACTCCTCGATAAAGGTCAAGAGGATGAATGTCGCCACCGAGATAACTAGTCCGTATCCAGCCCAGGACTCCGGAACCTTTCGCCCAAGGCCCAGGGCCTTCTGGGTCCTCTTGAAGAAGGTCTTTCTTTGGATCCATTCTCCGAATCCACCGAAAGGACACATCGAGCACCACGCCCTACCGACGACAACCATCATCACGAAGACGAGGCAGAACCAGAGGTACCAGGTGATAGCTGGACCGAAGTTACGTCCAGGATCGGCAACACCAAAGATGCCGACCGCGATAACTATCCAGAAAATGATCTGGTTAGGAACGATTAGAAGGAACTGGAACTTCCTGTCCTTCATAGCTCTGGCGAGAAACTTACCGACCAGTGGAAGACGAGTTACATCAACTCCTGGATCGGTGGTCTTGAAATGCTCTTTTGCTTTCTCGCCTTGATAAGGGCGGAGATTAACCGCCACCGATATCGGATCATTTCTCAGCCCAATCGGCCGATCCGACTCCACCTTGCCATCTTGGCTTGGTGAACTTCCTTGCTTAAGTGTCACTTGACCCTCCATACAGTACTGTCCCCAACACAACCCGGTCCCGCTCCCTGCCTGATACAAAGAGACCCAAGTCACGTTGATAAATTTGTAAGGGCAATGAAGCCTCAGAACCAAGGGCAGAATTGAGGTATTAGTAGGGACTTTCGACCCTTTACTAATATCTTTCCATCTTGCTTTTCGAATTTTGCGACGGGTCTACCCGCAAAATTCGAACCCAAATGAGGCAATCCCCCTATAGGGCCGTGCGTTTAGCCCTTTCCTCGGCGATTATCTACGACACCATTTGCCAACTCCAATCAAAATAACTGCGCATCTACCAGCACTAATCTCGAATTGATCCCACACTGATATCCTTCTACGCAGATTGAGCAAGCATTTCTGCGTTTTTATGCAACTTCGCAATAATGCATTAATGCAATGAAGCATCTGCTATATTTGAGGAATTGACATTTCTCAGGACACTCACAGGAAGAGGGTTGGGATGAGAAGGCAGGACGTGAATCATCCAACTCCCCTTTACGAAGTAAAGGCGGAATTCTTCAAGGCGTTGGGACATCCTTCTAGAATCCGGGTACTTGAACTTTTGAGTTCCGGGCAGAAGTCGGTTTCAGAACTTCTCCCCCTCGTCGGGATCAACCCGCCTCATCTATCACAGCAGCTCGCAATATTGAAAAGGGCGGGCCTCGTGCAAACTCAGCGCGAGGGGACTTCGATCTTCTATTCACTCGCCTTCCCTGAATTGATAGATGTCCTAGCGGTGGCGCGAAGGGTTCTCATCGATGTCCTGGCTGAAAGGGCCGGCCTACTCGTTGACCTCCAGGCATCGGCTCCCCTCCCCTACCCCGGAGAGCTCTAACTGTCGATGTCGTCCCAAAGTCCAAAATTCCCTGGTAGGCCTCAAAATGATCGTTGGCTGATAAGCCCGTGATGCAGCAGTTATTGCGGCGGATTATCCGCCTCGGCAAGGTGACCGAGGATTTGGATTCGCCAGAAGAAGCCATTTCAACCGTAAGCGCACTGGCCACCGGTTCAATTAAGATGAGACACGTCGACTGCGGTTCTTGCAACGGCTGCGAAGTCGAACTATCCATGTGCTTTTCTCCCATTTACGACCTGGAGAGATTTGGGATAAGCCTCACCGCATCGCCTCGACACTCAGACGGGTTGCTGGTCACCGGGATCGTGACGATGAATATGAAAGGTCCGCTCATCGACGCCTATAGGGCGGTGCCGTCGCCAAAGGTAGTGATCGCAGTCGGTGACTGCGCTTGCGATGGAGGCGCATTCAGCGAAAGCTACGCTTACGCTGGCAACTGCGGAGACTACCTCGATGTCACGCTGAAAATTCCCGGATGCCCACCAGAACCGACGGATATCATTAGGGCAATAAGACGGATATCGGCTAGATGAGCGAACTCGTCTTATCACCCATGGAAGCCGAGGAGGCCGAGAGGAGCGGCGGGGATCAGCTCTGGTACCTGATATCGAGCGTCGTTACCGTGGTAATTGGTGTCTTTGGACTTGCGGCCAGCTTGCGAATGATCTTCGGAACAAAAATCGCTCTGTCTTTGACTTCCGTACTGCCCTTAGCAGGACTCCACCTGTCGTCGGACGGTCTATCGGGGTTATTCGACCTCATAACTTCGATAGTCGCCATAACTGCTGGGATCTATGTATACCCCTACCTCTGTCATTCGAAGGCCTCAAGAACAACCGCGACCTTTATCCCACTTTTCGTGCTAACTATGTTGATGGTACCGATTGCGTCCACTTATTATGACTTTCTTTTCTTCTGGGAAGCCATGGCACTCATTTCGGCCGTTCTCGTCCTCGCAAATCACACCAAAACAGAGGCGTTCAAAGCCGGGATGTGGTACATATTCATGTCTCAGATCGGCTTCGCAATGATCCTGGGAGCACTTGCCTATCTCAGTGCTCACAGCGATGGCGGAGTCCTGATTGGAAACTCAGCCATCGGTAGGACAATCTCTCCGATAGCTAGAGACCTGGTCTTTGTATTCAGCTTCTTCGGATTCGCATCCAAGGCCGGCCAACTCCCCCTCCATAGCTGGCTACCAAAAGCACACCCTGAAGCCCCTACTCCGGTTTCGGCGCTGATGAGCGCAGCGATGGTCAATCTAGGCATCTACGGAATCATCCGGATCGATATAAAGCAGCTAGGCGCTGCGCCGATCTGGTGGGGAGTACTGATCATAACTATCGGTGCGACAACGGCCGTCTACAGTGCCCTTCACTCCTTAGTTTCGTCGGATATCAAGAGGCTCCTGGCCTGGTCAACGGGCGAAAACATGGGAATAGTAATCTGCGCTTTGGGAACCTTCGAAGTGCTCAATTCTGCCCACAATCCAGATATCGCCCAGGTTGCCCTGGCCGGGGCGATAATACAGCTCATCGGGCATAGCCTCTTCAAGTCTCTCGGTTTCATCTCGGCGGGCTCGGTCATCAGCTCGGCGGGCACCCGTAGCCTCGACAATATGGGTGGAATAATCCACCGAAATCCCGTCGCCGCCCTAGGTTTTTCAATAGCCGCATTGGGAGCGACCGGGCTGCCATTGGGAGCAGGATTTGTCGGAGAATGGCTGCTGCTCCAATCGCTAATTCATACACTTCCCACTCGATCGACCGTGCTAAATGTCCTCATGCCGAGCGCAGTTGGCATGCTTGCCTTGACTTTTGGCCTAGCGGTGGCGGCCATGACAAAGGCTTTCGGGGTCGGAATGCTCTCGAGACCAAGAAGCCAAGGTGCTGCAGAAAGTGCAAAGACGCCGGCGTGGGAAGCTACCACCATCTCCATCGCGTCGCTGCTTTGTGTTGTATTCAGCTTCAACCCCGCTTTTGTATCGAAGATTGTCAAATCCGCCAGCCAAGCGACACTAGGCGAAAAAGCAAAGGGTTCGGTCTCTATCCTCGGCCACATCACCCTGCGCGGGGTGGAGGGTTCGATATCTCCACTAAACCTTGGGCTTAGTGTTGTTATCGGTGTAATACTGTTCGCTTCGGTCACCGAGTGGAGAATACGAAAAAATTCCAGGCAGCTTGACGTCCCCCTTTGGGCCTGTGGAAGCAGCCAACCATCAGCGAAGATGCAGTACAATGCGGTCTCCTTCGCTCAGCCCTTGGAGAGAATCTTCAATTTGGTAGTCGCTACCGAAGAGTCGCTCGGGACCGAACATGCAGACTCCGACATGCTCATTCTGCAAAGTGCGAGCTACGAAAGAACAAACTCGGATATCTTTGAAACTAAATTCTTCCCGGTGGTAGCCCGGGTGATGAGTACCCTCTCGCGTCAGGTGCAAAAGGGCCACTCGGGGAAGATCCGCAACTACTTGATCTACGGCGCTATAGGTTTCATCATCGTCCTGGTGGTGGCTAGGTGACCCGAGGATTTATATACGGCATCCTCCCGGTGCTGCAGCTACTTATGCTCGGTGCCACAGCACCGCTCGTATCCGGGCTAGCCAGGCAGATTGGCGCAAAGCTTGAGGGTCGCCAAGGGGCCGGAGTGATGCAGCCCTATAGAGAACTCAGGAAGCTCTTTCAAAAAGAGACCCTGGAGCCGTCGACCAAAAGCGTATTCTTCACACTTGCACCGTATGTGCTCGCTTCATCCACCGCAGTGATAGCTATGGCTGGACCCTTTTTGGCTACCGAAAACTCCTTCAGCTCATCCTCGGATCTACTAAGCGTCGTAGGCCTCCTCTTTCTGGGCAATATCGCAGTGGCATTGGCGGGACTCGACACTGGGACATCTTTCGGAGGAATGGGGGCTTCAAGAGAGTTGACGGTATCGTCGCTAGTCGAACCGACAATTCTGGTCGCCATATTCGCCCTCTCGATCCCGGCCCACTCGAGCAACTTGGGCGCTATAGCCGCAAAATCGATCAGTAATCCGAACCTTATTTTCGCCCCTGGCTCGCTGCTGGCCCTCGCCGCTTTCGTAGTCGTCGTCTTGGCGGAGGCAAAAAGATTCCCAGTAGATAATCCCTCCACTCATCTCGAGCTGACCATGATCCACGAGGCGATGCTCTTGGAGTACAGCGGTCCTCGTCTCGGAGTAATCGAATGGGCGTCGTCTTTACGGTTGACTATTCTTCTGGGCCTAGTTGCCAACCTGTTCTTCCCTATCGGTCTCTTTAGCACCGGTCAGAGTCCAATTCTTCTGCTCGTCTCTTGCTTGGTTTTCCTGGTAAAGGTCCTCGTACTCGGCTCAATCCTCTCCTTCGCCGAGGTGTTTATGGCAAAGCTGAGGCTCTTCCGAGTTCCCGAACTACTGGCGAGTTCCTTCATCTTGGCGCTGCTGTCCGTGGTTACTTCCTACTTCTTCACGGCCACAAGGTAGAACTGATGACAAACTCCTCACTGATCGACCTAGCAAGTGCGGCGCTTTTATTAAGCGGCGTATTCATCGCCAGCTATAACGACCTAGCAAAACAGGGCAGCCTTCTTAGACTGCAAGGAATAGCGCTCTCGACGCTCCCGTTCCTTATGGCTTTCGAGCACAACTCCTTGGATCTCTGGATCGCCGGTTTTCTAGTCCTTGGTGTCCGCGGTATAGTGCTACCCGGCCTCGTAAAATCAGCTGCCAAGCGTATTCCAGCCGAGAAAGAAAGATCCCACTCTCGGATATCCACTACGACCTCCCTGCTTATTTCGGGGGCATCTACGATCGTCGCCTACTTAGGCACCATCCCCTTGAGCCACCTTGACTCGTCGAGTACCACCAAGGCGTCGTCTATCGGTCTCGCCCTAGTTCTCATCGGGGTGCAAATCCTCATCTTCAAAAGGATGGCGGTAGGTCAGATAGTCGGGTTCCTAGTACTTGACAACGGGATAGCCGCTTTTGGTTTCTTGGCAACTCTTGGCGTTCCGCTGCTACTCGAACTCGGAGGCAGCCTCGATCTACTCTTTGCGATCCTGATCATGGGGGCACTTACCAGCAGGATGATAGTGAAGTTTGGCACAACGGACGTCGACGAACTCTCCGAATTAGGCGATCGATGAACCAACTACTAGTATCTACGGCACTTTTACTTCCGATAGTCGCGAGTCTCATTAGCTTTAGCGTCAAAAGAGCGAAGGTCTCAGAAGCGATATCGATCGCTACGAGCCTGGTACTGCTGGCGATATCGATACTCGCGATGACTTCGGTAGTCGACCCGAGCCGAGTTGTCATCGACGGACTTTTCAGGCTTGACCGACTCGCTCAGATAATGCTCCTGGTGATCGGGTCGGTATCTACCCTCGCCGGATGGGCAAGTATCAGCTTCTTAGACAGCCTGATACTGAATCACGAGTTTTCCCGAAACCCACAGGGTCCCCCACCCAACCGGCGTACCTACTGGGCACTGTTCAATATTTTTAGTTTCGCGATGGTCTTGGCCGTTCTTTCCAACAACCTAGGCATCACTTGGGTAGCGATTGAAACGACCACAATAGCCACCACTTTCCTCGTCGGATTCAAAAGGACCCCGCTTTCGCTAGAGGCGGCTTGGAAATACGCGATGATCTGCTCCTTCGGCATTGCTATTGCCCTTTTGGGTGTAAGCATTGTCTACTTCGCAGCCGTCCATGGTGGACTCAGTGGTTCGCAAGCGCTACAGATCAATGTCCTGACTACCCACTTTCGCCTGCTAGACCATTCCGCCATGAGACTCGGAGTCGGCCTGATGATCTTGGGGTTTGGCGCAAAGGCCGGCCTCGTACCTTTCCACAGCTGGCTTCCAGACGCCCACTCTCAGGCCCCCGCTCCGATCTCGGCTCTGATGTCAGGGGTGCTAATCTCGGTCGCCTTCTCGGTCATTTTGCGAGTGGTATCGATCTCCAACCTTGTACTAGGGAGTTCTTACGCTCATACCTACCTAGCAGTCATGGGACTCGCCTCGATGGCAGTCGCATCATTGTTGCTCATCAACCAGCGGGACTATAAAAGGATGCTGGCACAGTCTTCGATTGAACAGATAGGTTTTGTGGCGGTAGCGGCGTCTTTCGGCACCGAGTTAGCCATCGCCGCACTACTCCTCCACGTGGTAGTGCACGGCCTAGGAAAGAGCCTCGCATTCATCTCGGTCGGCAGGGTAGAGTCGGGATTTCATAGCACGGAAATTTCGAAGGTCAAGGGACTCCTTAAGAACTCTCCATCGGTCGGGTTCGGCCTGATTGTCGCGTTGTGCATCCTCATTGGGCTTCCACCGTTCGGTCTATTTTGGTCCGAGACCGCTATCATCACCTCGGCTTCTGGAACGCACTTTGTACTGGTTTCGGCCGGAGCTATAGCTTTCATCCTGATCAGTTCGGTCGCTTTGGCTCGGTCGGTGCTAAAAATGACCCTCGGCCTAGGGGATTCCGGTTCAGCGATAGCCGTATCTAGGGGTTTTCTCCCGATAGCAGGTACAGCATTTTTGGCTTCGGTTCTCTTGGGAATCTTGGCCTCACCGACAAACGGTCTACTAATACGGGCTGCCCACTCAATCGTCGGGATCGGATAAGGAGAGCCAGATGAACGTGACCCCGACATTATCTCAGACCGAGGTCTATCTTTCGATAAAGAGGTCCCTCGAAGATGGGGACCGGCTGGCTTCGATCTTCGCCACGGACGATGTTGAAAACGGCCTTCTCAGGGTAATTTACCTGACCGTAAGCCCGGCTAGCGGCCGCATTACTCGGGCGATGACCACAATTGACCGCTACAAACCTAAATTGGCTTCGCTAGCTGCCCTAGACTTCTCGGCGGGCCGCTTCGAACGAGAGATGGCCGACCTTTTTGGTGTCGAACTCATCGGCCACCCTCAGCCTATGAGGCTGGTCAAGCACGCTCACTGGCCCGAGGAGTACTACCCGCTTCGAAAAGACGCACCAAAGAAGGTCGATTTTCCACCTACCAGCGGCGGCTATCCATTCGTCGAGGTAAAGGGCGACTCCGTCTACGAGATACCGGTCGGTCCGATACACGCGGGGATGATTGAACCGGGCCACTTTAGATTCTCTGCCGTAGGTGAATCTATCCTCAAAATGAAGGCGAGGCTATGGTTTGTCCATAGGGGGATAGAGAAGCTGATGGAGAATCAACCCCTCAACGAAGCGATCACCCTCGCCGAGAAGATTTCCGGAGACACCTCCGCCGGGCACTCCGTCGCCTTGGCCAGGGCAATCGAAGACGCTCTTGGAGTAATAGTCGACCCAGAAATAGAAGAACTACGGATCTGCCTAGTCGAGCTAGAGGCCGCGTACAACCACATAAACGACGTAGGGGCCATTGCGAATGACGTTGGACTTGGGATCATAAACGCCCACGCACTGAATATCAAAGAGGCTCTACTAAGAATCAACAAGGAGTCGACCGGCACCAGGCTGCTAAGGGGAACGACCAAGGTCTCAGAAACAAAGTTCAATTCATTGCCAGACCCAGAAAAACTGGGTCGAATTGAAACGGACCTAGAGGAACTGGTAGAGATTCTCTTTTCCTCCTCGGTAGCGATGGATAGGTTCGTCGGAGCAGGATACCTTTCGAACCGAGACGCATTGAGGATGGGATGTACCGGTTACGTAGCCATGGCCAGCGGGATCAAGGACGACCTCCGAGACTGCCAGTACCCTACCTGGGCCAGACCTTCTCACGGTGTTGCCGCAGACGGTGATGTCCTAGCCAGGTTGAACCTGCGCATCGAGGGGGCAAAACAGGCCCTTGAGATAGTCCGCAATATTTCATCACGTATTGCCATAAAGCAACACACGCAGACCAGTATCCCGCTGCCCGACCCCCATGATGAGAAAATTGGTGTATCCGCTCTGCAGGGATGGCGAGGGCGAATCGTCCATAGCGTCATCGTCAAAGACCATCGAATCTTAAGGGCTAAGATCGTCGATCCCTCATTCATGAATTGGCCCGCTTTGGCCGTTGCCTTAGAGGGTTCTATTGTCGCTGACTTTCCACTCGTCAATAAGAGCTTCAACCTCTCTTATGCGGGAAACGATCTCTAGCTAGCCGCTTAGCGATGCTCCAAGTGCACTGCCAGCCCAATTAGTGTCACCAAATGGTCAATATGTCTCGTTTCTTAATGCAACTTTGCAAAATTAACCGCCCCTCCAAGTGGTAGTTATTCTGCTCGTAACATTTGCGTCAAAGACCGGAAACAGAAGCTATTTAGCCTCGATTGCACCGAGGGTGTAAATCATCCGAGGATCGTAAAGGAGGCAACATTGGTACCGTATCCGTCCTGGCTTCACGCTGGCGATAACGCGTGGCAGTTGACGGCGGCGACCCTAGTTGGACTGATGAGCGTCCCCGGGCTGGCGGTGCTCTACGGAGGAATCGTCCAGAAGAAGTGGGCTGTCAACACCATGCTGATGGCTTTTTCTGCGTTCAGTTCGGTTCTGATTGTATGGGTCCTGTGGGCGTTCAACATGGGTTTTGGAACACCGATTCACCTAGGACCTGGCATACTGGGTGGCCTAGTCGGCTCACCTCACTCCGTACTAGGCCATGTGGGCGAACAGTCGCAAGCCAATATTCCGCTACTAAGTGGAATAGGGTTAATGCCCAAGTTTCGTTTCCCGCAGTCGTCGCTAGTCTACTTTCAGTTCGTTTTCGCCGGCATAACCCCGCTGTTATTCCTAGGCTCCGTCCTCGGGAGGATGAACTTCAGGGCATGGATGGTCTTCGTACCACTATGGACCACTTTCGTCTACTCGGTAAACGCCATGCTCGTTTGGGGCGGCGGTTACTGGGCTGCTAAAGGTGCAGTCGATTATTCCGGTGGATACGTGATTCACCTTGCGGCCGGCGTATCTGGCTTCGTCGCTGCAGCAGTGGTAGGTCCACGACTCAAACGAGACCGAGAAAACATGGCCCCCAACAACTTGCTCCTCGTGGCGGTTGGAGCAGGAATTCTCTGGATGGGTTGGAACGGGTTCAATGGTGGAGACCCATACTTCGCAAGTGCTGACGCATCGGCTGCGGTCCTCAACACCAACCTGGCGACTGCGGCGTCCCTGCTGACTTGGCTCTTCATGGACATGAGCATGCACACCAAAAAGCCCACCTTTTTGGGAGCCGTCAATGGAATGATCGTCGGCCTAGTGACCATCACCCCTGCGGCTGGTTATGTAAACGGATGGGGAGCCCTAACTATGGGAATCGTCGCCTCGTTCGTGGTCTGGTTCTCATTCAACAAGCTCTCCACCAAGTGGATCTTCGCCAAGGTCGATGATGCTTTAGGCGTAGTTCACACCCACGGATTAGCCGGACTGATGGGTGGATTGATGGTCGGTCTGTTCGCCGATCCGAAGATGATCGTCTACTTGGGTCTCGGAAAGACTTCAAACGTGTCGGTCGCAGGCCTATTCTACGGCCACCCCTGGCAGGTGATGATCCAGCTCTTTGCGGCATTGACGATCATCGTCTGGGACGCCACGGTAACCTTCCTGCTGCTCAAGCTAATTGGCTTGGTGATTCCGCTCAGGATGCCCGATGACGTTCTCGAAATCGGTGACCTTGCGATCCACTCCGAACAGCTCGAGCCGTCCGAGTCTGCAAGGAGGCTCGTCACCTACGCTGAGTATGCCGACGATCGTGAGCCGACTCAGACCAGGATCGACCCAGGGGTAAAACGGGTACCGCTGGAATAGTTCTCCCCTCACAAGCACCAAAAAGAGGTGCCCTTCCCCTTGACGCCGTTGTGGCCGGCGAATAGGAGGAGGGCACCTCTTCTTTTAGCCCATGTATTAGGCGACTCATTCGCCTGACTAAGACGACTAACGACATGCATGTTGACTTGTCCAGCGAGATTCTCAAAATTATTGGGAAGGAGGGCATACCAGAAATCCACTACCTTCGATAAACCAGAAGGCCCACCATGCGGCATCAAGATCGTCACCGTTGACAAAAGGACGCACCGAGGCATTCGTGCATTCCGAAGGGAAGACACAAGATGTCGGCATACCAAGGTGACGATTGAATACTGGGACAAGACCTGCAAAACCAATCGATCTCCCAGCAAACTACATGCGCTAGAGAAGAAACACGGGGAGGCTGGCAACATCGCTAAGGCTGACCGCATCAGACACAACGACTGCGCCAGCAAGACGATCTGCGCCCATAAAACTAGGCTCAAAAGAGGGACCCGCTATATCTTCAGTGGATCTTTTGGCCATTCGGCCTCAAACGGCTCACCGGTCATCGTCCAACCGCTAGGAACCTTCTCGCTGGCATCATCGCAGGGTTGCAACAATACACTGACAGACTCTACCGAGGCAGATATTGCTCAAAATCCCGCCAACAATACTTTGGAGGTTGGTTTGCCATCATGAGAGATAGCCATGCCTCCGGTGAGATCAGAGGCACCCAGCGCCTGTACCTTTGTGCGCATAATGACAATCATGCGCACACCGCATCAATAGCATCACTGAGCTTTGTTAGCAGCCGAACTGCGCAGTGGACAGTCATCACCGGTACCCAAATAGCATAAAACGCAGGGAGTCCTTTTGGAG
>JABEUM010000051.1 GCA_013044475.1 Acidimicrobiaceae bacterium
CATCTCAGAGCGAACCTCTGCGCGCGTAGGATTTGGGATTCGGTTCAAGAGGTCAAGTGCAGTAATCAACATGCCTGGCGTGCAGAAACCACACTGCAGAGCATTGCTTTCGGTAAAGCACTGCTGTAAAGGGTGCAGGGTGCCATCTTCACCGGCAAGACCTTCGACCGTCAGCACTGACGTTCCCTCTGTCTGAACCGCAAAAATCAAACATGATCGCACAGGATTTCCATCTAACATCACGGTGCACGCACCACACACACCATGTTCACATCCGAAGTGCGTTCCCGTCAGCCCTAAATCCTCTCTCAGGGCATCAGCTAGAGTTCTACGTGGATCCACGTCTATGATCGCGAGCTTGCCATTTACTGATAGCGTCACTTGCATTTGATCAACTCCAATTCTCCATTGCGCTGAGTCGGCTTAACGCTAACTGCCTAAGAGCCCTGCCAACAAGCTCTTCGACCAATCCGGTGCGATAGCTAGCAGATCCATGGAAGTCGCCATTTGGAGTGACGGCGCTGGCCGCTGCCCTTGCTGCCCGTTCAGTGAGTTGAGTATCGAGGGAGGTAGCATCATTTACGAGAGCCTCGCTCTCTAGAGCTCGTACTGGCTTATTGCCGACTCCCCCAATCGCAATCCGGATCTTTCCGCCAACTTCAGCCACCGCTACCGTCACTAAGCCAAAGTCACCGTGACGCCGAGCATACTCTGCAAAACCCCAGCGCTCAGGCAGTGGAGCGTCGACGGCAACGATCATTTCATCGTCGGCTAACGAGTTCTCAAGAGTGCTCACGAAGAGGTCTTCGGCAGAAATCGTCCGCTTCCCAGAAGGGCTGACCACCTCGACGGACATTCCTGCTGCCACCGCCACGACCGGTAGTTCGGCAGCGGGATCGGAGTGAGCAAGACTTCCCCCGATAGTGCCTCGAGTTCTAATCGCTGTATGGCCGATCCAACTCGCCGCTTCGCTCAGTAATGGAGATGTCGTCTGCTCGCAAAGCATCCGGTGGCTTACCAGCGCTCCAATCCGGATGCTCGTTTTAGATAGCGATTCGATGGTTGCAAGCCCGGGAATCCTGTTGATATCCACCAGTAGGCTCGGTCTAGCAAGTCGAAGGGCTAGCAGCGGGACCAGACTCTGCCCACCCGCAATGATCTTTGCCGTTCCGTCTTCGACTTCTGCAAGATATTGCACGGCCTCGTCAGCGCTCGCCGCTACGACATAGTCGAAAGGTGCCGGCTTCATCGCTAACGACCTCTAAAAATTGCTGGTCGTCTTTCGAGGCGGGCCTGCTGTCCCTCTAAAATATCCTCACTGTGCCAGGTGGCTTCGAAAGCCTCGGCAAGTTCAGCATCCGCCCTTGGAGTTTCAAATTGCTTTTCGAGGGCATATTTATAATAGGCCAGAGTAAGCGGAGCATATCCGGCGATCTCTTCTGCCCAGGCGAATGCTTGGGCAGCATCTCCAATGCGATTGACCAAGCCCTGCGCTAAGGCACGGGGCGCGTCGACCTTTTCGCACCCGAGCAGCATTGCTCTGGCATTTCCGCCTCCTACCAAAACACCAAGCCGACGAATCGTCCAAGGATCAACAGCAACCCCAAGTTTTGCAGTAGGCAACGAGAAAAAAGCCACAGCGGATGCAGGCCTAAGATCGCAAGCAATGCTTAACTGCACCCCGGCACCAATCGCCGGTCCATTCAGCACGGCAATTACCGGGATCTTTGCCGCTGTGATTGAGCCCAGCATATCGTAGAGGGCAGCCCTAAAGCTGGGGTCGGTCAACTCGCCAAAATCTGCCCCGGCACAGAAACTGGTACCTTTACCAGTAATTAAAATAACGCGCGACTGATCTAATAAAGCGTCTTGCACGGCCTGACTGATCATCTGGCAGTGCTTGATATCTAGGGCATTTCGCCGTTCTTCCCGATCGATGATAATTAGGCTAACACCGGAGCGCTTCTCAACTTCGATCACCTCGATCCCTCCCAGATTGTCCCCTCAGTCACAGGAAGTTGATCAACCAGAATCCCCAAGGCATCTGCGACTGCCCCGGCGACGACAGCGTTGGGGCCAAGGGTTCCACCTTCGCCAACGCCACGAACCCCGAGGGGATTATCCGCCGGACACTCGATGTGATCAATTACCATCTCGGGAATTTCGGCACTCGTCGGGATTAGGTAGTCCATAAATGTTCCGGTGGAGAGGTTGCCATCGTCGTCATAGATCAGATGCTCATACATCGCTCCCCCGATCCCCTGTGCGATTGCCCCGGCAATCTGCCCCTCGACAATGCGCGGGTTGATCACCCTTCCAGCATCTTCGACACACACCCACTTCAGGATACGAATCTCTCCGGTTTTCTTGTCGAACTCAAGAGATCCCAGTTGGACTCCTGCTGCGAATGCACCACGGATGGGATCGTAGAAGCGAGTTGCCTCCAAACCGGGTTCGATTCCATTGGGGAGACGGTTCGATTCCAGATACGCAATGCGGGCTAGTTCGGCCAGAGAGAATCGAGGAGCCAATTCGCCAACAACCCGAACTTCACCATTACGCAATGTAAGATCGATTCCATCGATCTCTAAAAGTTTTGAAGCCAGATTGATCACCTTTTCTTTGACCGCTAGTGCGCTTAGCTGAGCTGCACCGCCTCCGATAACCGCTTGGCGTGAGGAGAACGCCCCGAATCCCCAGAGCGACTCGTCGGTATTGCCAATATGCACTTCCACGTCGTCGTAGTTCACTCCGATCGCATCGGCAACTATCTGGGCCACCGTGGTTTCGAGGCCCTGACCTTGTGAAGTTACCCCTGAAAATACCGTGACAGCTCCGTCCGGATTTATCTTCACTGTACAGGCGTCATGTCCGGTACGAAAAGGCATACGCGGACCAGCGGAGGCCGCTCGGCCAAGTCCCGTCAACTCGTTGTAGCAGGCGACCCCGAATCCGATCGGCGGTTCATTGTTTTCCTTCCGTCGCTTCTGCTCCCTTAGAAAGTCCTCCAAGTCGAAGAGTTCTAAGGCTCTGTCGAGGCAGCGTTCATAGTGCCCAGAATCGTCGACGAGGCGAGATGGCATCTTGTAAGGAATGTCTTTAGGTCCAATTAGGTTTTTCCGTCGAATGTCGATAGTGGACATTCCAAGGCGCCGTGCTCCTTCGTCCATAATTGTCTCCATAGCAAAGACGCTCGCCGGGCGGGCGACGCCGCGATAAGGACCCGACGGCGAAGTGTTGGTGGCGACTGCACGAACTGTACAATCGTAGTTCTCCAACCGATATGGCCCACTCAGCAGACCACCTGCCATCAAAGGTTCTATTCCTGCCGTCCAGGGATAGACGGAATAGGCCCCGACATTGCAAGTCACGTCTGCCCGAAGTGCCAACAGTGTTCCATCTGAGGCAAATCCAGCGGTCAGCAGATAGCGGTGGTCTCGGGCATGGGTGGCCGCGAGCAAGTGTTCCGCCCGATCCTCTACCCACTTAACCGGCACCCCGGGCATCTGACGCGCAATTAAACAAAGTGCTACATCCTCCGGATATAGCGCCGCCTTGGTGCCGAAGCCTCCGCCAACGTCGGGAGCGACCACTCGAATCTTTGCCTCGCTCATCCCTAGAAGCTCAGCCAAAGCATTGCGAACGATGTGAGGTACCTGTGTCCCAGACCAGAATTGTAGAGTCCCATCGCCAGGCTCGAATAGAGCTACACCGGCTCGACATTCAAGCGGGTTACCCCCATGGCGATTAGTAGTCAATTTGCGCTCAACAACTATTTCCGCATTGGCGAGAGCCGATTCAACGTCACCTGAAAGAAAACGGCGTTCCAATAAGACGTTATCCGGGGCTTCTGAATGCAAAGGTTCTTCGGGAGTTGACCAGGCCGTGACGTTTGGGCTAAGGCGCTCGTATTCGACTTCTATCAGTTCGGCACCGTCCTCAGCCAGATAGCGATCGCCAGCCACTACAGCAGCGATCGCCTCTCCGGAGAAGCGGACCTTCTCCCAAGCCAATATGGGTTGGGCAGTCTCGATATAAGACGGTAGAGCGGACTGCGCTATAAGGGTCACAGATTTAAACGGTTCAACTCCGCCGGTAAAGACGGCGTCAACAAAAGTTGCCTCGAGGGCCGAAGAAACATCGACAGAAGTGATTCTGGCGTGCGCTAATGGGCTACGAAGGAAAGCTACGTGGCGCATCCTGGGAAGCTGCAAATCCGAAACGTAATGGCCCCTACCAATCAAGAATCGGTAGTCCTCCTTGCGACGGACGCTTGTACCGACAGACCGCTCTGCTTCAGGTTCTATGAGCGGAATCTCGGTCATGGCATTGTATATCCGCCGTTAATCGAGAGTATCTGTCCGGTTGTCCACGAAGAGAGCGGCGAGGCAAGCAGGAGTATCGTAGGGGTAATATCTTCTGCTCGCCCGAGGCGCCGAAGTGGGTATTGTGCGAGGATCTTCTTCATCCGGTCATCTCCGCCCTCGCCCACGTGTGCTTCGAAATTGTCTGTTTGCACCAAGCCGATTGAGACCGCGTTGGCCCTGATTTTATAGCGTGCTAATTCTTTAGCAAGGGACTTAGTCAGTCCAATTGTTGAAGACCGGGTAGTCGACGTTACCAACAGGCCAGATTCTCCAACCCGGCCAGAATCACCCATCAGATTCACAATAGATCCGCCGCCACCCTCCACCATGTGCTTGGCCACTACCTGGGTAATACGAAGTGTGCCAATGACGGTCACCTCTATCTGAGGTTTCCAGTCCTCGAAGGTGGTGTCTAAGAATGGCTTTCTTTGGGTCGCACCTGCATTATTTACCAGTACGTCAATTGAGCCAAAATTCGACTGCAGCTCACCGATGCCATGGAGTACCGAGGCTTCGTCGCTAATATCCATTGAAACTGCGACGGCGTTAACCCCCAGGGCTTTCGCTTGCACCACGGAACTCCTAGCGCCTTGTGCCGACGAGTTGTAATGAAAGGCTACATTGGCACCTTCTCGAGCAAAAGCTAATCCGATCTCACGCCCTAGGCCTTGACCCGATCCAGTTACTAGTACGTTTTTACCAGTAAGTTTTAGGTCCATATCTCATCCTTTTTAGGTTCTAGTTGAGTTTCCATTTACGAAGCCCGTCGGATGTGACTATCCGGCCCAATTGAAATTGCGGGAAATGTGCCGCTGCAGCCAGCTCTCCAGAAGCCGCAAGCTCATCCGATATCATCGACCTAACAGCCTTAGCTCCCACTGGATCTACGTCGAATACCGCCTCCCACCCCTCCTCGGTCAGCTCGACAACACTGTGGACGACATCGCCGAGAAAAATAGCCCTGTCAGAACCTGAAGATACAGTGAAAATAGTCGAGCCGGGGGTATGGCCAGCGACATGCCTGCTCGAGAGTCCGGGTACTAACTCTCGATCTTCATCGAAAGTTTCGAGGTGATCTGTTAGCGGCTGGAGTTTTCTGATTGCCCCAGGATTCGCTTCGGGGGATTCGACAAAATACTTCCAGTCTGCGCTATGTACTCGATAAGTAGCGTTGTCAAAGACAACTTTCCCCTTTTGGGTAGCCCACCCGACGTGGTCAAAGTGTAGATGAGTGAAGACCACATCGGTGATCTCTTCTGGTGCAATCCCTTGACCTCGAAGGTTTTCCAAAAAAAGCCCACCTTCGTACTTGTCGTTACTTATAGTCCCGACTCCCGTGTCGATGAGGATTTTACGATCACCTGCTAGCACTAGAAACCCACCGAGAGCAAATTCGAGATTTCCTTGGGGATCGAGTAGGTCAGAGTGACACTCCCACGGATCCAATTGCCCGGGTTTGCTCAAAACCTCCCGAGCAGGCTCCTTGCCGGTGCCATCAAAAATTCCCAGGACACTGATCTTGCCTATCGTGGTCATCATCAACTTCCGCTATTCGGTCTGATTAGCGTTCTTAGCCCGTCGCCCTCGGCCATTCGATCAAAGGCAGCTTCGATGTCGTCGAGCTGTCCATGGCCGGTAACCAACTGCTTGAGATCAAGCTTCCCGGCGCGCAGCCAATCGTAGAATTCGGGGAGATCCCGTTTAGCGTCAATTGATCCAGCGACGCAACCGGTCAGCGAACGAGCGAAGTGAAAAAGTTCGAGGGCACTGAATGAGACCAGGTCGTCTTTTTTGCCAACTCCAACGACAAAGCTAGAACCACCTCGGCGCGTTAGCGACCATGCCTCGCGAATCGTCGATGCGGAGCCTACGCAGTCAAACGCATAGTCAACGCCACGTTTTTCTGTTAGCGAGCGTACCGCCGATTTGACCTCCTCATCAGCTACTAGAAAGTAGTGAGCGCCAGCCTCCTTCGCCTGTTCGGCTTTGGCTGGATTTCGGTCAACGGCAATAATCAAAGATGCGCCAGCTAGCCTTGCCCCCTGTACGGCAGACATTCCCACTCCGCCAAGGCCTATGACAATAACCGAACTATTGGCTTCAACTTCTGCCGTCTTGATAACAGCACCAACACCAGTCGTCACTGCACAACCAAGTAAAGCGGCATCTTCCGATTCGATGTCGTCAGGAACAGCTAGTACCGCGTTACGCGGCACGACAGTTTGCTCGGCAAAGGATCCAACGCTCAGCCCTGGATAAATAAAACTACCTTCAGAGTCAACTGCATATGGGTCTTTTGCGCGTCGCGACCCCTGTACACAGAGGTGCCCATCACCTCTCTCGCAGTAAAAACATTCCCCGCAGGTGGAGAGCCAGAGCAGTACAACCCTTTGGCCAACGGCCAGATCCTTGACGTCTGACCCGACTTCAACCACCGTCCCGCACGCCTCATGGCCTAACACTGCCGGCAACTCCTGGGCAATAACACCCCGAGCGAGGGATAGATCAGAATGGCAGACTCCGGTGGCATCTATTCTGACCCTGACGTCACTCGGACCAACGTTTCTCAGCCAAATCGATTCGACTGTCATTGGCTTTTCTTGGGAACGTAATAGCGCTGCCCTTACCTCAATGTCATACCCCTGTGGCCTCATGTCTGTACGGCCTTCAGCTCTAGTACATCTTCAATTCCGTATTTACCGATCTCCCGGCCAATTCCTGACTGCTTGTATCCTCCAAAGGGGGCCTCGGGATTGAACGGGGCTCCATTGATGTCGATCTGACCGGTGCGAATTTGGGTAGACACACTAAGGGCGTGTTCCTGGGAATCGCTCCATATAGCTCCACTTAGCCCATAGATCGTGTCATTAGCCAGCTCTATAGCTTGGGCATCTGAGTCGACGGCAAAGATCGATAGAACTGGCCCGAAGACCTCTTCCTTTGCAATTCGACAGTCCGTAGGAACCCGACTAAACACAGCTGGACTTACGTAGTAACCGCGCTCCGGAAGGGTGAACTGCCCATGGTGCAACGCTTTGGAGCCACCGGTTGAATCTGGCTCAAGACAGCTCAAGACTTCCTTACGCTGTTCGGCAGAGATCAGCGGACCCAACCTATCGCCGGGAGGATATTTCGCAACCGCTGCGGCGGCGATCCCTTCGACTTGGTCAAGTTTGGAGGCGGGCACAATGAGCCTCGACAGCGCAGTACAAGTCTGTCCGGCATTTAGGTAACAGTTGGCAACGGTTACTTTTACGGCTTTCTCCAAGAGTTGGTCACTCACATCATCAAGCACTACGCTCGCCGACTTCCCACCAAGCTCTAAGGTCACCCTTTTAATCGTTGCCGCCGAAGCCATTGCAATTTGCCGACCCACGGCGGTGGAACCGGTGAATGAGACCAAATCGACGTCGGGACTGTGGGTCATGATTTCGCCAACAATTGTCCCACTGCCCGGTACCAGATTGAATGCTCCTGGCATTAGTCCTGCTTCATCGATTGC
>JABEUM010000052.1 GCA_013044475.1 Acidimicrobiaceae bacterium
CTACAAGCCGAGGTTGGACTGGGAGCTCCTCGAACGTTATCACGAGGGAGTTATCGCGTCTACCGGCTGTCTAGGCGGACTCGTTTTGCAGGCACTTTTGAGGGACGACTTCGAGCAGGCTAAAAAAACCGCCGGAAGGCTGCAAGATATTTTTGGTAGCGACTCACTCTTTGTCGAATTGCAAGATCACGGACTCAAAGAACAGATCAAGACAAATCCCGATCTAGTCCGTCTTGCAAGGGACATTGGGGCTCCCTTGCTTGCGACTAACGACTCTCACTACACCCGACGTTCGGATGCCGAGATACACGACGCGCTCCTTTGCGTCCAGACCGGCGCGACCCTTCTGGACGAGAAGCGATTCCGCTTCACTGGAGAGGAGCACTACCTCAAGAGCGCCCAGGAGATGAGACGACTATTCGCACAATACCCCGAGGCGTGCGACTCCTCCTTGGTTATTGCCGAGAGGTCAAATGTCGAGATTGAGTTCGGTCATCCAAAACTGCCGGAGTTTGAGGTTCCTGAGCAGTTCAATATGTCCACCTACGAAGAGTCGGCCACCTTGTATCTTCGTCATCTCGCGATCGAGGGAGCCCATAAGCGCTATGGAGATCGAATCCCACAAGACGCTCAGGAGAGGCTCGACTACGAGCTCGGAGTTATCGCTAACATGGGCTTCTCTGCTTACTTCTTGGTCGTTTGGGACCTCATATGCTTTGCCAAAAGGAGCGGAATAAGGGTAGGCCCGGGCAGAGGTTCTGCTGCGGGCAGCCTCGTAGCCTACGTACTAGAGATAGTCGACCTCGACCCGATAAAGTATGGGTTGCTTTTCGAGCGATTCCTGAATCCTGGACGCAAGCAGATGCCGGATATCGATATGGACTTCGACGAGCGATACAGGTCCGACATGATCAAGTACGCCTCCGACCGCTACGGCTGGGACCATGTTGCGCAGATCGTTACATTCTCCACGATCAAAGCTCGGGCCGCCGTTCGTGACGCTGGAAGGGTACTCGGCCTTCCTTATGCCGTTGGGGACAAAGCCGCCAAGGCTATGCCGCCGCTAGTGATGGGTAGAGACACACCGCTCTACGCCTGCCTGACCCTTACTCCCGGATACGAAGACGGATACACCGCAGCTTCAGAGTTGCGAGAAATGATCGCCACAGATCCAGACGTAGCCCGAGTAGTTGGGGTCGCAGAGGGTCTGGAGGGCCTGAGGCGACAAGACGGGATACACGCCGCAGCGGTGGTAATTACCCATTCTCCACTTACGGAATACCTTCCGATCCAGCGCAAGCCCGACCCGAGCGGTGACCTTTCATCAGCTCCGATTGTTACCCAATACGAGATGCACGGTGTTGAGGAGCTCGGCCTTTTGAAGATGGACTTCCTCGGACTTAGGACGCTTTCTGTAATCGAACGTGCCCTTGACCTTATTGAGGAGTCCACTGGCCAGAGGGTAGATATAGACAACGTCGACCTAGCGGACGAGAAGGTCTACGAAATGCTTCGCAACGCAGATTCGATCGGAGTGTTTCAGCTAGAAGGCGGGCCGATGCGTTCACTTATGCGCTCATTGGCCCCAACCGAATTTGGTGATATTGCCGCCCTCGTTGCGCTTTACCGACCCGGCCCGATGGCCGCCAATATGCATACCGACTATGCGGACTTGAAAAACGGACGAAAGCCTATCGACTACCTCCATGAGGATCTCGGGGATATCCTCCAAGACACCTATGGCCTAATGATCTATCAAGAGTCGGTCATGAGGGTCGCACAGAAGTTTGCGGGCTACACACTTGAGGAGGCGGACAACCTCAGAAAAGCTTGTGGCAAAAAGATCCGAGAGCTTATTGCGGCCGAGAGGGAGAAGTTCGTCCAAGGTTGTGAGACCACTGGGTATGGTGCCGAGTTAGGTACCGCCTTGTTCGACATCATCGAACCCTTTGCTGACTACGCATTCAACAAGAGCCACTCATTCGGCTACGGTCTCGTGGCATATCAGACAGCGTGGTTGAAAGCTAATTATCCGGTCGAGTTCTTGGCAGCGATCCTTACCTCAGTAAAAGATGATAAGGACAAGACGGCGGTCTACCTCTTAGATTCAAAGTCTCACGGGATTGAGGTTCTAGTTCCTGACGTGAATGCGTCAGGTGTTGACTTTAGCGTCTTGAAGACCAGGGAAGGGAAGCAGGCTATCTCCTTTGGACTATCTGCGGTGCGCAATGTCGGAGTGTCGATCGTAGAGAAGATTGTCGAAGAGCGCAAGAAAGAGGGCGAATTTAGCTCCTTTCTGAACTTTTGCATGCGAGTCGATCCACTGGTTCTGAACAAAAGGGTTATCGAATCGCTAATCAAGTCCGGCGCTTTTGACTCGTTGGGGCACAAGAGGAAGGCCCTTTTTGATATCTACGAGGAGGCAGTCGCTAAAGTCGTTCAGAAGAAGAAAGACCTCTCTCAGGGAATTATCGGTCTTTTTGATGAGCCAACTGATGACGGTGGCTTTAGCGAGAGCGATCTTGGTATTACTATTTCTGATCAGGATTGGAACCCTTCGCAGCTACTGAGCTTTGAGAAGGAGATGCTGGGACTCTTTGTCTCGTCTCACCCATTAGCCGACGTAGAAAAGTCATTGCGAAAGAGGGTTAGCACAACGATCGCCGAATTGAAGGAAGACACCACCGAGCCCCAATTCAACAGGGAGATTACCGCTGGAGGAATCGTTACTTCCCTTTCGAAAAGGACAACCAAGAGGGGTGACCTGATGGCGACTTTTGTTTTGGAGGACCTTACCTCGTCGATCGAGGTCTTTCTCTACCCTAAGGTGATGGCTGAATTCGGACAGTTGCTATCGGATGACGCGGTGGTTTTAATAAAGGCGAGGGTTGATCAACGCGAGGATCAAGTAAAACTGGTATGCATGTCGGTGGAAAATCTAGAACTGGCTGGCGACAGCGACACCCCGATCGAGCTAGCTCTCTCTAGCACTTCAGCCTCTATCGTCAACCTCGAACAGCTCAAGGAACTGCTGGTCGGATACCCCGGTGCCCATCCTGTGAGGATTAGGGTAAATGAGAGGCTATTCGAGCTTCCACCGCAATACAGAGTCGACGGAAGTGGCACCCTAATCGGTTCGATTAGGGAGATGATCGGCGCAAACGTTTCCCTCTGACCGTGGTGGATGGTCAATTGGGTCCCGGTAGTGAGCTTTTCCGGGTAGAATTTAAAGCTTGGGAGCCGGCAGAAGGAGACCACCTAGCATGCCCATGGAAGTTTCCACAAAGGACTGTAGCTCAATTGGCGACGCAGAGTTAGCGGATATCGCTGATTTCGCCATAGCTAGAGGTACGGGATTCGATCTTGGATTCTTATCCAAACAGCGCGAGGAGTGGGTGCTGTGCACCGAGATTAGGAGGGACGACCGGGTCGTCGGATTTGCTCTGTATACCCTCGAGCGCATTGGTGGAACGCCTTGCATCCTGATCGGGATCGGAGCAACCAATGAGGGTCCGGACGAGAGGCTACTGCTGAACGAGATTCTTGCGGAGCAATATCGAAAGGCCCTTTTGGCATTCCCCGATGAAGACGTTCTGGTGGGGGTGCGAGTACCGTCTCACCTCGGCTATCACGTATTCGATGGTTTGGAAGACATAGTTCCCCGACTTGACCACAAGCCAAGCGGCGAGGAACGCGCGTGGGCGAGGCGCCTGGCAAAGAAGTTTGGCGTCGAATCCAAGCTCGACGACAGGACGTCGGTTGTCTCTTCAGGTGGAGAGGTGACTGGACTTTTGGCCTACGGCGACCTCAATCTTGGTCCAGAAGGCGAGCTTGCGCCACTGTTCGCCGGCGTTGACAGGTCTAAATTTGATAGCCTCGTAGTCTTTGGTTGGGCAATGGCGGAACAGTTGGCCGACGGCTCTTTGCCGCCAGAGGACTTTTAGCCAAATCATTACTAGCCGATAGCGTCGGTACTACTAGTTTTACTTGATTCACATGGTTGCAGATGGTTCACTGTCTGCAACCATTTTTTGTTACCGCAAAATGAATTGCTGTCAAGATCCCACGACAGGTGACAGGTAAACCAGACAGTCGGTATATATTTTTTCTATGCTTGAAGAGGTCAACAACGCTAAGATCTATTCGCCTTTAGCGAGAAGCGGGCGAAGAGCGCCCCTGGTCGCACTGCGCCGGGGCCAGCTTGGGATTTCGCAGGGCGGATTAGCAAAGAGGATCGGCATCTCTCGGCAATCGTTATCGGCGATAGAGACTGGGGCGTCCTCTCCATCGGTCGAAGTGGCCCTTCTGATAGCTAGATCTCTCGGGATGACCGTCGAAGACCTTTTTCTGATAGGCGATTCGATCGTCGAAGCATATTTTGACCTTGAACGGTTTAGAGATTCGAGGGTCGCCGTGGGTGAAATCGGTTCTCGACTCATAGCCCGTCGCCTTTCGTCACACCGCGATGGCGGTCCAGCCGGAGCTTCGGACGGCCGTTACGTCAACGGCGAGTTTGTGTGGAACTCTCCCAGATCTACCTCGATATTTCTCTCAGGCTGCGATCCGAGCTTAGGGGTTCTTGCCGATTGGCTGAATATCAA
>JABEUM010000053.1 GCA_013044475.1 Acidimicrobiaceae bacterium
CGCTGAACAAGCCGATCGTCGGGATGGCCTCGACGCCAGATGGCAAGGGTTACTGGTTGGTCGCCTCCGACGGAGGAATCTTCTCCTTCGGTGACGCTACCTTCTACGGTTCAGAAGGGAGCGCCCCGCTGAACTCACCGGTTATCGGGATACTATCGCCTAAGAGCGGAGGAGGGTACTGGATGTACTCTGGCGAGGGCGACGTATTCCCTCTATGATGCACCGCCAAGGCCGCTCAGTACTCTTTTTCAGAGAAAATAGCGACTAATCGATAGCGGCACAGAATTCCCTCGAGCTTGTCTTGTTCCCGGGGCATATCACTCGTCCTTATCGTACCCGGCTACCAAAGATGGCTTACCTGATAGATAAATCAGGTAGCTTTCTTAAGCCCGCGAGACCACCGGATGCGAGTCCAGCCTCAAGAACGTTGCGACCAGCGCTTTAGTCGGCCTGGGTTTAATCACACGCCAAACCATTGATACCCATGTTGGTGGATTTTGTACGAGCCATGTGCGATTACCTTTAGCTCGGAAGTAAAAGGCCGATTCGACGTGAAAAGGGCCGATTCGATAAGAGATCTCTAAAAGCACCATTAGTGTGAGTGACTATGGTTCCAGCGTCTTTAACATATCGACAATCTGAATGATGACTGAGGCATCCCCACAACAGGTGTGGGACATCGCCATCGTAGGCGGGTGTGGGCATGTGGGGCTCCCATTGGGTATTGCATTTGCCAGTCGCGGAGCGAGCGTTGTCCTGCTGGACCATGCCGAAGAGCAGGTTGCTTTGGTCAACTCTGGGAAACTCCCCTTCATGGAATCTGGGGCCAATGAGCCTTTAGCCAGGCTGATTGGAGATCGGATTATCGCCTCCAGCGATCCTTGCGTCGTCGCTAACTCCAAGGTGGTAATTGTCGTAATCGGAACTCCCGTAGACGAGCATCAAAATCCCGAACCACACAAAGTAATAGATGCGATTGAGGCGCTGGTGCCACACTTGAGAGACCATCATCTCCTCGTGCTTAGAAGCACCATCTACCCGGGGACTACAGCGCTCGTAGAAAAGATGCTTGAACGCAACTCTTTGACCCTCGATGTCGCTTTCTGCCCCGAGCGCATCGCTGAAGGCCAGGCGATGATCGAGCTCTTCAAGCTGCCCCAAATCGTGTCGGCGAGGCATGAGCGAGCGGTTCAAAGGGCGAGTGAGCTATTTGGCCGGCTAACTGACCAGATCGTCGTACTCAGCCCAGAAGAGGCTGAGCTCGCCAAGCTCTTTACCAATACCTGGCGATACATCAGGTTTGCGACTGCGAATCAGCTTTTTATGATGGCCCAGGATTTTGGCGTCAGCTACGAACGCATTCGGACTGGAATCTCCGAAGGTTACCCTAGGGCAAAGGACCTACCAGGAGCTGGCTACACCGCCGGTCCTTGCCTTTTGAAGGACACCTTGCAGCTAGCCGCTTTCAATAATAATGATTTCGTCCTCGGGCAAGCCGCAATCTCCGTCAATGAGGGCTTTCCGCTCTATGTCATCTCGCAAATGGAGCGCCGGTTCGAAAAGCTCAATGAACTAACCGTCGGGCTACTAGGCATGGCGTTCAAAGGGGAGTCGGACGACACTCGATCAAGCTTGAGCTACAAGATAAAACGCATCCTACGCTATCGAGCCGGTGCCGTGCTTTGCACAGATCCGTACGTTACTTCGGACAAAGAGCTATACCCGCTCGAGATGGTCCTGGATCGCGCCGACATTTTGGTAATCGGTGCCCCGCACCAGGTCTATGCGGATTTAGCAACAGAACTTCCAGTAGTCGACGTGTGGAGTCTTCGTAACGAGGAGAGTGGGCTTTGAATCCTCGTTACAGCGTCATTGTGACCGCACACGAAGAAGGCCAGTCCGTCGTAAGACCATTAGAGCGGCTGCTCGAAGCGGTCGGCCCGTCTGCGGAGATCTTGGTAGTAGTCGATTCGCCATCTGACTCTTCGATTCCATTCATCGAAGAGCTGAGCAAAACCGATCCTAGGATACGAGCGGCCATTAATGATCTAGGTCGGGGGCCTGCCAAGGCAATTCGTTACGGATTCAGCCAGGCTAATTCCGACATCGTCGTAGTGACTATGGCCGACGGCTGCGATGATCCCCACCAGATCGAAGAGATGGTTCGTCTTGTAGAACGGGGCGTCGTCGTCGCTGCGGCTACCAGATATTCTCGTGGTGGTCAACAGATTGGCGCTCCATTTTTCAAAAGCGTGCTTTCTCGCACCGCTGGCATTACCCTCGGCATATTCGCACGAATCGGGACTTGGGATGCAACCAACTCATTTAAGGCCTATTCAAAGCCTTTTGTAGATTTGGTCGGAATCGAGTCCGATACAGGCTTTGAGGTCGGACTCGAACTAGTTGCGAAGGCTAGGCGACGGCGCCTGCCCGTGGCGGAGGTCCCCACAATTTGGTTAGAGCGAACCGACGGAATCTCCAAATTCCGACTCACCGAGTGGCTTCCCCTTTACCTCAAGTGGTACCTTTACGCATTTGGATTGGGAAAATAGTGGGACTCGAAGATGGGAACCCTTTTACGTCTTATTTTGGTCATCCTAGTATTGCGATAGAGAGGGTCACGTGGAACGAGTATTGGTAACTGGTTCAGCAGGTTTCATCGGCGGATATGTCGTCGAGGAACTGCTTTCCAAGGGGTATGAAGTCACCGGCATCGACAACTACTCCAAATACGGCAAAGTAGTCAAAAGTTACGACACACACCCGAATTATCACTTCGTGGAGGCGGATGTACGTGACACCAAGCTGATGACTGAACTCTCGAGTAACGTCGATCACCTAATCGCCGGCGCAGCGATGATCGGTGGAATATCTTACTTTCACACCTTCGCATATGACCTTTTAGCGACGAACGAGCGGATAATCGCTTCGACTTGTGATGCTGCGATCAAGGCTCATAAAGATGGTCGACTCAGAAAAGTTACCTATCTCTCGTCCTCGATGGTGTTCGAATCTGCAACTACTTGGCCGAGTTTCGAGGGGCAGCAGCTTGAGATTGCCCCCCCACTCTCCTCCTACGGATTTCAAAAACTCGCCGTAGAATACTTCGCCAAAGCGGCCTACGACCAATACGGTCTGCCCTACACCATCTGTCGTCCCTTCAACTGCGTCGGCATCGGTGAATCACGCGCACTATCCGACGTAGAGGTGCAGAGCGGAAACGTCACCTTGGCGATGAGCCATGTTGTGCCGGATCTGGTCCAGAAGGTGCTCAAAGGCCAGGATCCACTCCACATCCTGGGTAATGGATCACAAATCAGGCATTACACCTATGGAGTTGACCTAGCCAGAGGAATCGTACTTGCGATGGAATCCAAAAACGCGATCAACGACGACTTCAATCTTTCGACTGACCAGAGCACAACAGTCCTAGAACTGTCCCGCCTTATATGGAACAAGATCCATAAAGACAACACTCCATTGCGCTACGTGGAGGATGAACCATTCCAGTACGACGTCCAGCGCAGAATCCCGGCCGTAGATAAAGCTGAAAAGATCCTCGGCTTCCGTGCAACTACTTCGCTCGAAGAGATGCTTGACGTCGTGATTCCATGGATAGCCGATGCCGTAGCGAATGGAACGATCTAACCGTCGCCTACCAGAGCGAGCGATCAGAGCTTGTTGGCTTTTGAGGCCGAAGAAGCATAACTTGTAGCAAATCCCGACTCGTAGCTCCGAAAGAACCGAACGTATGGCGCTAAGAAATGAGTCGAGGGATAGAGATACAGCCTTACTTCTGGCACATTCCACTTCGGGAAGTCTTGAACCTGCGCTACCGCCACCTTTCGTTGATCCTCGATAGCGTTAGCGGCTGGAATTCCAAAGTTGGTATCGACCTTATATGAGGTAAACGCAACGAGACCCAATAGTGCAAGGCGAGCGATAGTAGCAAGCACCGACCCGAAATCGATAGCTTCGATTGTGAGCTGGCTAGGCTCACCCTTCGAGGAGTGTGGCCGCCTTAACCATCCCTGGACAAGGAGAGGGAGAACTGCAACCGCCGGTAGGAAATAGAGCGCATATCGCGACGATCCCCCCTGCAGCAACCCAAATTGGTAGCGAGACATAGTCACAGCCAACTCAAAGATCACGGCAAAGCTAATAAAGTAAGCCACCAGCGGATCCGGCAAAGTACGAAATCGGATAAATCGAATTAACGAGACAACCACAATAATTACATAGATACCACTCACGGCAGCCCTAGCGATGACCGAACCATGGTGAGTCAAGCCAAAGCTGTAGGTCGTAGCCACGGTTGTGAAATAGTCATATAGGTAACCAATGCCGTACTGCCGGCCAGGCGTGGGCCCAGTAATATTTGTAAAATTCAAATTGTAAAAATAAATGCCTGCCATGATAATAAAGGACGCTGCGACCCCTGCTGCGACCGCTAGGTGATGACGCCTTCTACTTCGATCAGACTCCGCTAATGCATAAATAAGTATTGCAATGATTGCAGCGATAAAAATGAAAAGTCCCTGAGACGACGAGACCGAAGCAAGCACCGCTATCGCTACAAGAGCCACCAGTGTCCGCTTTAGTGGAAATCCCTTTCTCGCAAAGTAAACAATGACCAAAATTGCTAGTGCAGAAAGCGCATAGATCAAGAACCAGGCAAACTGGAAAGCCCAAAATATATTCTCAACTGCGGCCAAGCTGAACAGACCGACGAGCGCAACTATGGTTGCCGCGAGGTTTACGCCTGAACGCAGCCATGAGTTTATTTCACTGCGAGACCTAATAGCCAAGAGAACAAAAAGGTTGCCGAGACAAAACATAACAGCACCTAAGCGCATCATCACGACTTCGAAATCCTTAGCATGATGAGCCACATACAGAAAAATTAAATTAGGTATGATCATACGATTTTCGTTATGTTGCGCCCACAACGTCGAAAGACCTACCTGATGCGCTGCATCTTGCTTGAGCAAAGCGATGAGGCTCCAGTCGTCGGAAAACGGTATGTTAACAACACGCCGGTTTACGAATGTTATATAGATAATCGATGCAACCATCCATGGCAGCAAGGTATCAATACTGATCCTGGCTATTCGGGTCGACCGGCTATTGCTTCTTTCAGACCTAAACAGAGATAATCACTTCCTAACTGGTCTGGTGGCGAAGTGGCGAGCGCCTCTCAACAAAATCATTTGATACGCCGCCATCGGTACAATATATCGAGCCATCTTCACAAACCTCCGCTCCAGGGAACCTGGGCATTGCAAACGTTGCCAGTTAACCTGCGAGACATGTTTGGCTGTCTCCGGAGGGATCAGAATCCTGAGATGGAAATATCTATTTAGGAAATACTCCGATTTGGGTCTGATCCGTCGCTACATTTCGCAACCATGAGCTAGCAGTGCAGGACAAGCAGCATAAATCAGCTCATTTAAATGAA
>JABEUM010000012.1 GCA_013044475.1 Acidimicrobiaceae bacterium
GAATAGCGCTCGCGCGCTGCGACGCAATTGCGATCGCATCGAGGCGATTCCCTGCGTAGGCGATGCCTGCCTCTGCTACCTCTAAAATTGCCTTCTTCAATCCAGCGGTATCAATCTCTACGATTCCCGGGGCAGGACTCGAGGGCTTCGTGGAAATCTGAGCGATCGGTCTGGGCGTGAGGAGATCCAGCGAGACCTCTGAGGCCCTAATGGAGGAAGATCCGATGTCGATTACCAAAATTGTCATCGGAGTTTACCTTTCTAAATCTTTGAGGCGGATCGACGCTTGAAGTTAACTAGAAGCGCTTGTCTTATTGACTCTGAGTCGAGCAATGGACGAAAGAAACTGTGTTCTTTGAGTCTCAACTTGAGACGCTGCTAACTCGGTGTAGCTTGAAATCGCATCAGTTGCAGCATCGAGTTCCTGTTCGGCTTTGGAATAATCCAGTATTCCTATCCGCGACCTTCTCATTAGTAGATCGCTAATGGAGGTGGCTAGCTCGTGTTTGATCTGGTATTCAAACTCTCCGGCCAGGTCTCCACCAGCGAGGGCCTCGTAAGCCTGTAGATCTTGACCCATCATCTTGATCACAGATACCGCCTGTGATCCGTATCGCTCTACGAGGTGTTCGGCCACGGGGGATCCCATATCGGCGCTAAGTTGAGCTGGAAGATGGGATTTGACCCTGGTCAAGATTTGAGCACGGTCAGACACAGGGTACGAACCGAGCAAATTGATCCTTGAAGTCATCGAATTTCGCTGGTGATCGAGTTTTTCACACACTAGATCAACCGCTGACTGAGCCATTGCGCGGTAGGTCGTCAACTTACCGCCAGCAACGACAATCGTCCAAGGGGTCGGTGTGAGGATCTCATACTTTCTCGATAGCTCCGTGGTGTTGGACGCATCCTGGTCTGGCTTCAAGAGGGGTCTTAAGCCAGACCACCCACCGGTTATGTCCGCCTCCGAAAGCTTCGTCGTGAAGCGGGCATTTATTGCCGACAGCAGATAGCTCACGTCAGATGCATCAATATCTGGAGCTCCTACTGGTCCAACGTAAGGGGTGTCGGTTGTGCCGAAGTAGGAGTATTCACCCCACGGAACGACGAAGATCCTCCTTCCGTCACCCACATCAATTGCCCCGGCCGAATTGAGGGGAAGCTTTGAAGAGTGGACGGCAAGATGTACTCCCTTTGCTGGAACGATGCCAACTCCTGAATCAGGTCTAGCTAGTTCGGATAACACTCCATTTGCCAGCCCTCCAGCCAGAACGACGACCCTAGAGCGGAGTGTGAAAGGTCTCCCGTCGCCTACCGAAGCGTCTGGCTGACAGTTGATCTCTGCATATCCGGACGCTCCCGGACTTGTAAATCCGTCGACTTTGGTATGGGTGAAGATATCCGCACCGAAATGTTTCTGGGCGGTGACGCAGATATTGAGGCATAGTCGCGAATCATCCGCAAAAGCGTCGTGGTATAGGAGCGAACCGACAAGGTCCCGGCTCTGAAGGGTTGGAAGAAGTTTGAGAGTCTCTTCTACGCTTAGCTTCTTATGAGCCTTTGATGACCTAATAGATCCGACGAGGTCGTATCCCCAAAGTGTCGCTGAGAGTCCAAATAGCTTTGATATCCCCTGAAGCCTGCTTTGTGAATGCACGGGTATTACAAATCCCAGCGGTTTGACGAGGTGAGAAGCCGTCTTTTGTAGAATTGCCCTCTCCCGTAAGCTCTCCGCCACGAGGCGAACCTCGCCGCGTTCGAGATAACGAAGTCCACCATGGATGAGTTTCGATGATGCGGAGGAGGTTTTGGACCCAATGTCATCCGACTCAACTAATACCGCTTTGAGGCCACGCGAAGCTGCGTCCAAAAGAACGCCCGATCCCGTAGCACCTCCTCCTACGACTAGGACGTCGTAATCATTGAGAGAACTATTCATCGTTACCTCTTGTTATCCGTTGGACGGCGATGGGTGCCACTTATAAGTCCAAACTGTCGTGATACCACACTAGGGGATAGCGAGACAAAAGGGCTAGCTAGCTAGGCACTTGCGCCCTATTTTCGTGAAGGAACAGGGTTGGCCTATATAAGCCTTCCGGCCTGGCCCGGGCTAATTCGCAGCAGAGGTGCGCAACAGAAGTGTTTATAAGCGGAATATTCGTAAACGATTGTTAGTTGATAACTAATGTGGATAAAGGGACTTCTTCGTGAGACAGGATCGTAATGTGGCGGCACTGGAAATGGAGACTCGCTTTAGAGCCGAAGGGAAAAAGGTTACCCCGCAGCGGCAAAGGATATTTGAACTCCTGGCTGACAATACAGAACACCCGACGGCGGAGACCATCTTCCGCATGGTGCACCAGGACATGCCCACTGTGTCTCTCAAGACCGTGTACCAGACCTTAAACGAGCTCGGGCAACTCGGCATGGTCAACCCTTTGGAACTTGGCGGAGGATCGATGCGCTTCGATCCAAATGTCAAAAACGACCATCAGCACCTAGTTTGTGAGTCTTGCGGGTCGGTCACCGACGTTGATTTAGGACCCTTACACGACATTTTTAATGGGCGCAGCGACGTTGCATTCCTAGTCACCCGCGCTGAAGTGGTGCTGAGGGGTGTTTGCGAGAGCTGCCAGAGGGTCATTCCCCTGGAGAAAAACCCTTCGGAGGTCTCGGAATCGAGATAAAAAAGCCGTCTCCGACCGAGCAGAGACCGTCGAGGTTCCTGCCCGTCCGTAGCCCCTGGGCACAGCTAGGCAGATGACGACTTGTGCCTACTGGAATAGTCATCTGCCAAAATAAATCAAGTAAACGAAATTTAAGGAAGGGAGATTATAAATATGTCCGAACTCAAAGGTTCGAAGACGCAGGAGAACCTTAAGGAGGCTTTCGCAGGGGAGTCCCAGGCAAACAGGCGATATCTCTATTTTGCTCAGAAGGCCGACATCGAAGGCTATCCAGATACCGCGGCGTTATTCCGCTCGGTGGCAGAGGGTGAGACCGGACATGCTTTTGGACATTTTGACTTTTTGGCGGAGGTTGGCGACCCGGTGACCGGAGAGCCCGTCGGTCCCACGGAGGAGAACCTCAAATCGGCGATCGCCGGTGAGACCTATGAATACACCGAGATGTATCCGGGATTCGCCAAGACCGCAAGGGATGAGGGATTCGAAGAAGTATCCGAATGGTTCGAGACTTTAGCCAGGGCTGAAAAGAGCCATGCTGGGCGTTTTGCACAGGGGCTAGAAGCTTTATAAGTTTTTATTCTTCTGGGGGTTGGCGGGTCATTGCGCCGACCCCCCGGTTTTGTGCTAAGCCTAAGGCGGGAGTCCCCGGATAGGTTGCAAGACTGGAATTTAGACGAGCTGCTCGGTCGGGCGTGGCGCGCAACCGAAGAGTTTTACCCCAAGGGATATGACCAGCGAATGGAGAATGATGACAACCACCTATGATCCCTCCCACCCTAACTACTTTGACGAAGCCGATTTCCGGCACGAGCTGACCAGGGTCTACGAGCTATGTCATGGATGCCGAGTTTGTGTCGGCTTGTGCCCTTCCTTCCCAAGCTTGTTCGATGCCATAGATGCTAAGGACGGAGACACTGGAGCTTTATCGAAACTCGAGCAAGATCTGGTGGTCGATGAATGCTTCGGCTGCAAAATGTGCTACGTGAAGTGCCCTTATGTGCCTCCACATGAATGGGAATTGGACTTTCCACGGCTAATGCTTAGGGCAAAGGCGATCAAAGTCCGACACGGCGAACAGTCGATTAGACAGCGACTTACCGATCAAGCCTTAGCGAGGACCGACTTGGTTGGCGGCCTATCGGTCGCATTGTCCACTTTTGTCAACAAGGCGGTAGGTGCTAGGGATTCAGTCGCCCGCCAAGCGATGCAAAGAACCGTAGGCATTTCGCAGCATCGACTTTTGCCACCCTATGCGAAGGTTAGATTTACGACCTGGTTCAAGAATCGGCTCAGACCGTTTATCAAGGACCGTAAGGCTAAGGTGTCGGTCTTCCCGACCTGCTTCATCGAGTACATGGAACCGGGGATCGGAAAGGATTTGGTCGGAGTCTATGAACACAACCACGTCGAGTGTTCCTTGCCAGAGGGAGCCAAATGTTGCGGGGCACCCTGGCTGCACCAGGGAAATGTCGAGCAATTCAGGGCCCAAGCTAGCAGAAATGTTGACATTCTAATCAAAGAGGTAAAAATGGGGAGGGACATCGTTGTTTCCCAGCCCACTTGTGCATATGTGATCAAAAAGGACTATCCACAATACCTGCGGACAGAGGACTCCAAAGAGGTATCGGCACACACATATGACGCATCAGAATTCCTCGTCAAGATGCATAAAAACGGGGGAGGGATCGAGTTAGATTTCAATGGCGATCTTGTCGATGAAGTTACCTATCACGCAGCTTGCCACCTCCAGGCCCAAAACGTCGGTTTGAAGGGGCGAGATCTGATCAAGTTGACAGGCGCAAAGGTCAACGTGGTCTCTAAGTGTTCTGGTATCGATGGGACTTGGGGCTATAGGTCCGAAAACTATGCGGCCTCTAAGAAGCTAAGTGGAGCGTTGGCATCAAAGATAAAAAAGACGAAGTATGAAATGCTCGCAGGGGAGTGCCTCTTGGCAAACACTGCGATTACTGAGGAGACCGAGGAAAAGGTCTTTCATCCGATTGAAATTCTTGCACGCGCATATGGCCTCAAAAAGGAGTGATTTAATTGGCGAAACTGGGCCTTGACGAAATAATGGATCTCAGGGGGTACGAGCGGATTCGCGAGGAGTTTAGGCGAGAAATTATCGATCATAAGAAGACTCGGCGAGTGACCTTGGGTCCGATTTTGACCGCCCTTTTTGAGTCGAAAAGTACTATTAGGTTCCAGATTCAAGAGATGGCTCGGGCGGAGAAGATGATTTCGGACGAAGCCATAACTCAAGAACTCGACACCTATGAACCACTTGTGCCAAAGCAACATCAGATGGTGGCGACGGTATTCATCGAACTCGTTACTAAAGAGGAACTGATGCACTGGCTCCCGCTACTGGTCGGGATCGAGAAGAGCATTGCCTTGGTACTCAATGATGGAGAGGTTGTACGGGCAAAACCCGAGAAGGAGCACGAGTCCCAATTAACTCGCTCAGACATCACCTCGACGGTTCATTACATAACCTTCGACATGTCCGAAGCACAGGTGGGTAAATTCACCAACGGAGATCTGCAGTTGATGGTAGATCATCCGGATTATCAGTACTCGACCAAGCTCAGCGAGGTTTTCCGGCAGTCGATCCTTTCTGACTGGGCTGACTGACTCAGGGCTTTTTCGCCGAATTCTTACTCGACGACGTAGTATCATTTTCACGAACGTGGCTACGATCAGCAATTTTGGGAACTATGCATGGCAAGCTTTGTCGACTAGCCAGTTCCTGAGAGTTTTCTAAATAGGTGGTGGAGAATGGATTTTGACCTTCCTGAAGAACTTGTTGCCCTCCAAGAAACGGTGCGCAGGATTGCAAAGGAGAAGGTGGCTCCGAGGGCTAGGGAGATCGACAAATCTGGGGAGTATCCAGAGGATATATTTCAGATTCTCAAAGATGCCGACCTTTTAGGACTCTGCATACCGGAAGAGTATGGGGGATCTGGCGCAGGCATACTTGGCTTGACTATCGCTATTGAGGAGGTTGCAAAGTATTCCAATACGATAGCCCTGATGCTCCTTTTGACCAGGCTCCCAACGGGTCCAGTTATGATCGCCGGATCCGAATTCCAAAAGGAGAAGTACCTTCCACAGATAGCAAATGGAAACCAAAAGGCCTCATTTTGTCTTTCCGAGGCACAGGCAGGCTCCGACGTGGCAGGGATGCGAACTCGGGCTATCCCGGATCCAGATAACGAGGGCGGATGGATCCTAAGTGGTACGAAGAGTTGGATTTCTGGTGTTGCCCAGGCCGACTGGTATACGGTCTTTGCTAAAACTAAGGAACCATCCTCTAGGGAACACTCGTCAATCACCGCTTTCATAGTGGAGCGAAACCTAGACGGCGTTTCTGTACCCCGAACCGATAGGAAGATGGGCGTTCATGGCATCGACACTGGCGAACTTGTTCTTAGCGACGTCCATGTCCCAGAGGAGAACGTCATCGGAGAGGTCGGGGGTTTCCGGCTAGCGATGCTTGGTCTGAACGCAATGCGTCCGATTGTGGCGGCTCGTGGGATCGGACTTGCTGAGGGCGCTTTGATGTACGCTGTCGACTACGTAAAAACCAGAGACGCCTTCAATAGGAAAATTTCAGATTTTCAGGGAATCCAGTGGGAGATTGCCAAAATGGCAACTGAAATCGAGGCCGCCAGGCTACTTACGTATCGCGCTGCGCACTATGCAGACCAGGGAAGATATACCAAAGAGTGGGTTCCCTATCTTTCGATGTCCAAGTACTATGCCTCAGAAGTTGCGGTTAAGGCTTCCGGATTGGCCTTGCAATTGCTTGGCGCAGCGGGGTATATGGAGGATCATTTGACGGAGCTCTTTTATCGTGATGCCCGCCAGTTGACCATCGTCGAAGGTACGTCGCAGGTTCAGCTCGGTTTGATCGGCAAGGGGGTTTTGGACGGCGACCTATGGTGGGATTGACCAAAAGCCTCGATCAAAACCGCTGGCCCTGCTTTTAGGACTGAAGCCGACTTGGTGGTACGAGAAATCCCGTTGTCTTTGCCATGATGACGTCAACGTCACTGAAGCTGATTTGGGTACATTTGGCTGACCAACGAACCTCCGGTAGCTGGAATGATTTGTCGACTGGTTCGAGAGCGGGCTTCAAAACTGTTTACTAATTTGATCGGGTCTGGCCGTCCAAGATAGCGCTGCTAGATTCCTTTTATGGAACTTTCAGACTCTCCCCAAATCGATTTTAATTTTCCTGGCTGGCCGGAGACTATCTTTACCTTAACTAGAAGGGGAGACCTTAGCTACGCCTGGGCACATTCGGCGATGGTCGAAATTCTCTCGGCAAGAGCCAACGAGATGGAGATGTCAGCATTCCTGGCGGCTTTGAGGACCAAAGGCGAGACGATCGAAGAGATGTCTGCCTTTGCCGATTCGATGCTCAGTTTTGCCACCAAAGTTGACTTCGAAGGCGAAGTGGTCGACACTTGCGGAACAGGCGGCGATAAGAAAGGGACTATCAATGTCTCAACTACGGCGGCCCTGATCCTCGCTGGTGCGGGCGTTACGGTCTGCAAACATGGAGGGAGGGCGTCTTCTTCACTCAGCGGCTCGGCAGACGTCCTGGAGCATCTGGGAGTGGTCATAGACCTGGGGCCAGCCGGGGTCGCTAAATGTATGGAGGAAGCGAAGATCGGCTTCTGTTTTGCTCCAACTTTCCATCCGGCGATGGCCAATGTGTCAAGCGTTCGACGGGGCCTGAAGATTCCAACAGTCTTCAACTTTCTGGGCCCGCTAGTGAACCCTGCCCTGGCAAAGCGGCAACTTGTAGGGATATCGGACCCCGGGATTGCCGAGTCCATGGTGGGAGTTCTTGAGCGGATAGGTTCTCATTCGGCGATGGTCGTCTATGGAGACGATGGTCTTGATGAGGTGACTACTACCGGGAATAGCCATATAATCCAGTTGACGAGGGACGAGGCAGGCAAGGTATCACTTGAGCGTTACGACTTCGACCCAAAGTCTGTGGGCATCAAAAGGGCCAAACTTGAAGACCTGACGGGCGGAGATGCAAAATACAATGCAGGAGCGCTTGTTTCGATTCTTGAAGGAAACCAAGGTGCTCGTCGGGATATCGCAGTGCTGAACGCGGCTTGTGCCCTGGTAGTTGCGGGTGCAGCTAAGGATATTGAAGATGGTCTCGATCTTGCAGATCGGTCAATTTCCTCGGGAGGCGCTAAGCGTGCGCTTGAGCAACTGATTGAGACGTCGACGAGAATGGCAAATCCAATCTCCGGGCGTTGAGCTGTAATTGAACATGCGGCATTCTCGTGACCATAGAAGGCTGGTCACTAAGTGCCTCCATCGATATGACGTCGCATCATTCGCCTCTCAGGATCAATAGCTTGGTTCGGCTGGCAGCAGTTCGAAGATGAACGCCGGGAGGCCAGCAGAGCTTGGAGACAATACCGCCAAATAGCCTTTTCTTTTCGACCCCCGTACAGAAGCCGCAGTACGCATTTGTGCGATGGCTCTAAGGAGTGCGATCGCTCAGCCACCCGGATATAGCTGTCCTCTAAATTCACATATTCGCCCACCGAAGTTCTGGACCTAGCCGATTGCGGCAAGGTTTTATTGCTCGTAGATGTCAGTAGCTGATCCTCGGGGAGTCAACGCAACTGTTAGTTCTTTGAGGAGCCGCTGGATCTCGTTGCCCCTGCAAATCGTCTCGGTCCACTTGGCCCCCTCTGACTTCAGATGGCCCAGCAGTATGCACATCTCGTCAAGTCGTTCTCTCGTTAACCCCTTGGGAGCATCGTCGATGCCTAAGTCAAGTTTGAGGGGCACAATGTCGGACGTGGTCCAGGTAGGTGTAAGATCCGTGAGGACCCCATTTTCAACGACTGAATCGCCTATTTTGATCCCCGAGGCCGAAGCCATTAGCCAGCCCAACTCCAGTTGGCGCAGGGCGAGAGAATAGGTCGTTGTGGCCGCCTGACGTCGAAGCTCGGCCTCTTCAAATCTCCTGCTTCTAGCGAGTCGGTCTATTTCACTTACCGTTTTGAGATGGAGCTCCATGAGAGTTCCTTCGGCAAAAAGGCTGGAAATACCGAAAGACGAGTTATTTATAGCATTGAGAGTTGTTCCGGCGAAGCTTAATCCTCCGATACATAGCCTGGCCTGAGTTTTGGAACGAATCGGACCGAGCAAGCCAGGGGAATTCCCTGAACCATCCCAAGGGGGCAAGACTTCCCCCACTACCACCTTCAAACCTGGATTGTTTACCAGGAATACGTAACTATTTGGATTAACGTAGACCTTGTTGAAGTGTGGTTTTTGCTTCTGGATAAGTCGCGCCTCAGCCACTGCAGCTTCCGTCTCGGTCTTGAAAGTCATGGCGTCTATCGTTGCGACTTGTTTGAGCATTTTCGGCGTCTTGTGTCTTGTGTCACTATGGAAGTAACTTCTGACCCTGGCCTTTAGGTCGGTGGCTTTTCCGATATAGATTACTTTACCGTTGGAGTCTTTAAAGAGGTAGACGCCTGGGAGGTGAGGGAGCTTGGTGGTTATCCCCAACTTCGAGCCGACAGAGGCAAGATCGATCTTGGAGAGCCGAGAAAGCTCTTCGATGTGGGTGCACCCATAGGTCCCAGCCCTTTCGATCAAGACATGTAATAGCTCAACAGTCGCCAAAGCGTCGTCAAAGGCTCGATGCGTTGGTTGGTGGTCAAGTCTTAGATAGTGGCTGAGGGTGGATAATTTAAAGTTGGCAACCTCCCCGCTTAAGAGTTTTCGCGAAAGGGCTAGGGTGTCGATCCTGGTATTTTTCAGCTCGTAGCCGACTCTTTCATACGCTGCTTTTAGGAATCCCAGGTCAAACGAGACATTGTGGCCAACTATGACCGAGTCTTCGGTGACGTCGTGGATCGCTTCTATCACCGACTCCTCGCTCGGAGCTGACAGCAGCATCTCGTTTGTAATGCCCGTCAAGCCGGTTATGGCCGGTGGTATCCTCCGCTGTTGTTTTACGAAACTAGAGATCGTCTTCAGGACCTCCCCACCCCTAACTTTGACAACTCCGACCTCCGTGATGCGGTCCACCTGTGGATCTGTGCCGGTCGTCTCAAAGTCGATAACTGAGAATGTGGTGTTCGCTAAGAGTGAGAGTTCTAGCTGCAAGCTCAATTGCATAGCTACTAATCTATACGAACATACGTTTTTAAAAACGCAGCGATGGTGGGTTCCTGTTGGCCCGTTTTGCGTCCTTGGATGGTCAGGGGTGCTGCTGCGTGACCCCCTGGATTCGTGATCAATTCCGGCGCCAGAACTACGCTAGGCGCATGCATTGAGAACTTTGTCACTCGGGATAAAGGGTTTGTGTCGGAGGAGTGTTATTGTGCCTTCGATGACTAACTTGCGATATCGCTGCGAGAACTGCGGCAATGTGACACGTTTTGATGTCACAAGAACACAGACGACCAAGTCCTTCTATCACTACTCCCTTGGTGGTGAGCTGAATATTGAAGGCCAAGAGATCCTGGCCGACGATGTGTCCGAGGTTTCTTGCAGATGGTGCTCGTCGCCTAAGTCGGTTGTTGAGGTTTACGAAGAGACTGACGAGTAATCCGAGGCGTTCCCTTTCAGACATGTCGTAAGTTGTGCCGGAGGGTAGGCTCGTAGCATGGAAAGTAGATCTCATCATGTCGGGCCAAAGGTGCGCGATGTCAATAGAGCCCCGGCACCTAAGTGGCAAGAGGGCGAAGTGATCGGTATTGTCGTTGAGACTCCCGAGACTAACACCCTCAAAGTGCGTTTATCCGAGCCAACCGGGTATTTGGCGGGCCAGTATTTCAACATTCGAATTCCAGTTGAGGGTAGACCAAGACCTATTCAACGTGCTTATTCCGTCGGTTCTTCTCCAACTGAGGGACTTGAAGTCGTGGACTTTGGAATCCGCGAGACCGAAGGTGGGTTGGTCTCTCCGGTGCTAGTCCGCAATACCCCAATTGGGACCAAGCTTGAGGTGAGGGGACCTTACGGCGATTTTACCTGGCAGGAGATGGACCAGAGTCCAGTGTTACTTATCGGGGCTGGATCGGGGGTCGTTCCGCTGAAATCGATCATACGCTATGCGCTTGACAAAGGGACTGACGTGAAAATGGCCCTTTTGTACAGTTCAAAGTCCGCTGAGTACGTGATATACGATGAGGAGCTAAGGGAGATGCTATCCAAAGCGCCTTGGCTAAGGGTATATCACACGTTCACCCGCGATGCGAGCGACGCCACTGCCCACTATCACCGTAGGATCGACAAGGAGATGATAGCTGAAGTCTACGGCCAGCTTGAGCCTAAGCTTGCCTTCATCTGCGGCCCTCCAGAGATGGTGGAGGATGCCGAATCGGCGCTCATCGCCCTCGGGATGGACCCAAAGATGGTCAAGTCCGAAAAGTACGACTAAAAATGTCGATTTTGATTGACCGTCCTATCTGGCCATTTGATCAAAGACGGTGGTCGCACCTTGTCTCGGATGACTCGTTCGAGGAGCTTCACGAATTTGCGTCGAATCTTGGAGTCCCGCTGAAGGCGTTCCAGGGCGATCACTACGATATTCCGGCAGAAATCTTCGACCAAGCGATAGGCCTCGGTGCGAAATTAGTAGATCCAAGGGAGCTAGTTAGTCGACTCAAGCTCGCGGGCTTGCGGCTATCGCCAAAGGGACGGCGGGGAACCAGCCAGGGCTAAGTTTCAACGGAAAAGGACTAGTTATGACCCAGCTTGCTGATGAGCATCTGACGGACGATCTGTCGCGTATGTCGTCAGAGCTGGGCCTTATAGGTCCAAGGGTTTGCGGCGTAGATCTCTTTGAGTTCGAAAGGGTCCAAATTGAGCTGGCGAAAGACATCGGCCGATCATCGACCATGGCATTTACCTTCAATAAGCCGGCGAGATCGGCTGACCCAAATTCTGCACTGGAGGGTGCCAGGTCGATTCTCAGTTTTGCAATGGGCTACCCGGGACCATCGGACGAGTTGGCGTCTGGATTTGGCCCACTCGAGGGGGAGATCGCATACTACGCAAAGGGCGACTTTTACGGTGAGATCAGGAGGCGGCTTAGTGTTGTGGCCGAGGAACTTAAGTCCAGAGGATATCGGGCAAGAGTCACTGTCGACGAGAACCATGCCATCGACAAGGCCATAGCTAGAAGATCGGGACTTGGTTGGATGGGCAAAAATACGCTAATACTAACCAACGTTACCGGTCCATTTGTCTTGCTGGGGGAGATCTTCACCGATGCAGAACTGGCCCACACCGAGACGTTGAACAAGAGTTGTGGAAAGTGCGACAAATGTCAGGTCTCCTGCCCAACTGGTGCGCTTGACGAGGACTACCTACTAGACGCACGGCTCTGTCTATCGTGGCTGCTCCAGAAGCAGGGTCCATTTCCCTACGAGTTGCGCGGCCTCCTTGGCCTGAGATTCTACGGCTGCGACGAGTGCCTTACCTCGTGCCCTGTGGGGAAAAAGACAAGGTTACGACTGGAATCAACCGCTTCAGCTGTAGATCCGATCTTTTGGCTACTTCGTTCGGATCGGGAGCTTATCGATCACTTTGGCTATATGTATATACCAAAGCGTGATCCCAGCCATCTGAGGCGCAACCTCTTGTTGGTCCTTGGAAACTCCGGCTCCAAAACCGATGAGACTAGAGAAGTGCTCGCGACTCAGCTAGCTCATTTCTCGGCGGTAGTGAGGAGTACGGCAGTTTGGGCCGCTTCTAAGCTAGGTTTCTTAGACCTCCTCGCACTAGTTGGGGCGGATCAGGACGAATTGGTACACCAAGAGCTTGCTCGGATCGGAATAGTGCCCCCAACGAGTGATTAGGATTTGTCTTCTTGTCTAGGCACCTACTCGTAACCAACGATTTTCCTCCCAAAGTCGGGGGAATACAGAACTACTTATATGAACTGTGGAGTCGGTTAGATCACGATAGCTTCATGGTCCTTACTACCGATCATCAAGGAGCGGACGACTTTGATCGGGAAGTCGGCTTTCAGATTCAAAGGGTCAAAGGGCCCCTGCTGCCGACTGCGTCGCTAGCTAAAAAGATCGACCAACTGGCTGAGAGGTTTGGGGCAGACCTCATACTTCTAGATCCAGCCCTACCGCTAGGGATGCTTGGCCATAGGTTGCATCGACCCTATGGGTTAGTGCTTCACGGAGCGGAAGTGGTGATTCCTTCCAAGATACCAGTTCTAAATGGACTCCTGAAAAGCGTTATGAGGGATGCTAAGATCCTGATCGCCGCTGGCAGATACCCAGCTCAGTGTGCTTTTGACCTGCTCGGAGATTCGACGACAAGTCCAGCGATACGAATAGTTAATCCGGGGGTGGACGTCGATAGATTCGTCGTCGCTTCGGAAATACAGAAACTAGAAATCCGAAGTGAGCTCGGCCTGACCGACGGGCTCGGCGTACTTTTCGTATCGAGGCTCGTTCCCCGCAAGGGTGCCGATTCGCTGATCAAGGCGATGGCTCTGTTGAATCGAGATGAGAGTCCACCACAGCTTTGGATCGTGGGTTCGGGCAGAGACAAGGGCAGACTAGCGCGATTGATCGAGCGAAGCGGGATTGACGCAGTTTTTTTGGGCAAGATGAGCCAAGACAAGCTCGTCGCCCTCTACGGTGCGGCTGACATCTTCGCGATGCTGTGTAGAAATCGCTGGTTCGGACTCGAGCAGGAGGGGTTTGGCATCGTATTTTTGGAGGCTCAAGCTAGCGGTGTTCCGTGCCTTGTCGGGGATTCAGGTGGAGCGAGCGACGCATTGGAACCTGGACGGAGCGGATTCGTCCTTCGCAACCCTAGGGATGTCAAGTCGGTCTCTTTAGCTCTTGATACTCTGATACGAAACCCAGAATTGAGACTTAAGATGGGTAGCAGAGCGAGATATTTCGTCGAGTCTGACTTCGATTATCGGAAATTGGCTGATATTCTCAAAGATGCGATAGATAGTGTCGTGTTGGCTTAGCACAAGCTAGCATCTTTGGAGTTGGCGGCGGGTTGGCGCGGCCCATGGTCAGGAGGCTGAGTTGGATAGCGCTAAGGAGAAGGTGATAATCCGAGCAACCCCATTGGAGTGCTATAGAGTCGTCACCGACTTTTCCAGCTACACCGATTGGGCGTCGGACATCAAGGCGGTAAGGGTACTCGAGAGCGACGAGCTGTCGAGGTCCAGGCTGGTGACCTTCCGGGCTGGGGCCTTTGGAAGGTCGACTTCGTATACCCTCGAATACGACTATTCGCAGGCGCCGGCGGTGGTTACTTGGAGACAAACCGATGGTGACATCACTTCGAAGCTCGACGGGGCATATCGCTTCAGCCAGCTCGGTGACTCACAGACCGAAGTTGAGTACGAACTGGACGCCGAGTTGATAGTCCCAATACCGGGATTTATAAAGCGCAGAGCCGAGTCGAAGATTGTCCACACGGCGCTTGAAGACCTGAAGAGCAGGGTCGAAGGTCTAATTACCCATCCACAGGGATAGGATTTTCGAAGCAGCTTGTCTGGATTAGAAGGCGTCTATCTTGGTCTGGATCTCGGTGGCACTTTCTTGAAGGCGGCCGTTTACGATCCATCGACTGACACCAAAACGGTCTTGGGTGCCTACCCGATCGGCGACGGTATGGAGTTGTTCGAGGTCGTAGGGCAGATAGTACAGTCTCTAGCAGAACAAAAAAAGACCACGATCGGAATTGGGCTAGGTCTGCCTGGGGTTTTGGACGACCGCCACAATTTGCGATTTTCCCCGCACCGGAGCGAGCTTGTTGGGGTAGATACTAAGGCCGGCATTGCAGGGGTATCGGGAGTCTGGCCCTTAGTCGACAATGATGCGAACTGTGCTGCTGCATTGGAGGCACACAACGACCCCAACTCTTCAATCCTGGTCGTCAATTTTGGCACTGGAGTAGGCGCTGGCCTGGCCATTAGCGGGTCGGTATATAAAGGTGCCAATACAAGCTTTGGGGAGATCGGCCATACCGGCCGCTATGGTAGCGAAATTTGTGCTTGCAAGAGGGTCGGATGCTTTGAGGCAGAACTCTACACACTTCTCGACCCGGCATCCAAGCCTGACGGACCCGATTTCGAGGCCGCCTCTGAACTCGTGGGCGAAGTGCTATTCGACTATATAAGGGTGCTAGACCCAGAGTCCCTCGTGCTCGGGGGAGGCTTAGTCTATAGTTCTAACGGATTTTTTCAGATGGTGTCCAGACGGCTAGAAAGTGCGAATTCCGCATATAGAAGTGGCTTCAAACTGCGGATCCGTAAGGCAACTGGCCTCGAATACTCCGGAGCCGTGGGTGCGGCCTTATTAAGTTCTGGTGTGGTTGGTTACGTCTGCGACACGATCGACCACTAGCTTTTCCACATGGAGTTTCGAAGGATCAACGGTTTACCACCATATGTGTTTGGGATTATCGACTCGATTAAAGCCGAGGCCCGCAGAGCAGGCAGGGATGTTATAGATCTGGGATTTGGAAATCCAGATATTCCATCACCCCAGATTGCGGTGGACAAGCTGGCAGAGGCAGCACGTAATCCTCGAAATCATCGCTACTCCTCCTCTAAGGGTATCCCGAAGCTCCGCAAGGCCGTCTCCGACCACTACCGTGAGCGCTATGGCGTCTTTTTAGATCCCGACAGCGAAGTCCTTACGACTATTGGCGCTAAAGAGGGACTTTCTCACTTGATGTGGGTACTCGTCGGCCCGGGTGACGTCGCCTTGGTCCCGTCTCCTAGCTATCCAATTCACATCTGGGCACCGCTTTTTGCCGGTGCCGAGGTGAGGCAGGTCCCCTTGGGATCGGATCGGGAGGGTGTTGAGTTCTTCAACTCTCTAAAAGACGCTTGGGAATCGACTTGGCCTAAGCCAAGGGTGATCGTCTTCTCTTTCCCACACAACCCAACGACCACGGTTGTCAGCCTCGATTTCATGGCCGAGATAGTCGCCTTTGCCAAGGAGCGAGACGTAGTCTTAGTCCATGACTTCGCCTATTCGGATACCGCTTTCGACGGCTATGTCCCGCCATCGGTTCTCGAAGTCCCCGGAGCAAAAGATGTAGCGGTTGAACTCTTTACCTTGACTAAGTCCTTTTCGATGGCGGGTTGGCGGGTAGGTTTTCTCGTTGGTAACGCATCGGTAGTCCAAGCGTTAACCAAACTCAAGAGCTACCTTGACTATGGGACATTCCAGCCTATCCAGATAGCCGCGACCGTAACCTTGCAAGAGGCGAAGGAGTATCCGTCTCAAGTCAACTCTATCTATCAGTCGAGGCGTGATGCCTTGGTCGACGGGCTTGGCAGGATCGGTTGGCACGTTGAGAAGCCGAAGGGAACGATGTTCTTGTGGGCCCCGATACCAGCAGCATATCAAGAGATGGGTTCTTTGGAATTTGCAAAGTTTCTCGTAAATGAGGCGGATGTCGCCGTTTCCCCAGGGGTTGGCTTTGGCCCGGGAGGAGAGGGATTTGTTAGATTTGCTCTCATCGAAAACGAGTCTCGAATAGCTCAAGGGATGCGGAATCTGAAGCGAGGCCTCCCGAAGCTCTAATCGATTATCACCTTTCCCTTTAGGGTCTCGAATACTAAGTCGACATCGTCTAGGTCGTTATAAAGGTGAAAGGAGACCCTGAGGCCACCTCCCCGGGAAGATGCCCTAAAGGGAAGATTAGCCGTGTCTAGCGATTCATTGACTTTGATTGAGAGGATCGCCGATCCATGAGAGTCGAGATCGAGTGCCCGTGCTAATTTGTCGGTTAGTGTTACATTGTGGTCGTGGATCTTTTCAATTCCCACTTGCAGAAGGTCCAAATTTGCCGATGCAGCTCCGACCCAGGAAAACCAGGCCGGCGAAATGTCGAATCTTCTGGCGTCTTTGGCCAGCCGAAGTGGAAGGCCATAGTAGGAGTCGTGAACGACTTCGCCAGCGAACCAGCCTGCTGAAGTAGGCGTCAGTTTGGACTGCATCCTCTCCGAAATGGTCATGTAGGCTACCCCCCTGGGGGTGCATAACCACTTGTAAGCGGCACAGACTACGACGTCAAACTGGCTAGCTTCGATCGGTAGCCAGCCTATGGCCTGCGTCGCATCCACCACCGTGATTGCTCCAACTTCCTTCGCTGCTACACTGATCGCCTCAAGATCCACTACTTCACCAGTGGAAGATTGCACTGCGGACGTCGCAACCAGGTCGCAACCCTCGGCTACCCGCTCGACGAGGTTCTCGAGGGGCACGGGAACCACGTGAATACCATTGGATTCAGCCACTAGCCAAGGGAAGAGGTTGGAGGTGAACTCGAGCTCTGGAACTACTACTACCTGGCCTTTAGACACTGAGCTGGCGATCATCCCGATCAGTTGGGAAGCTGACGCACCAACTGTTACCGAGTTAGATTCAACCCCGACTATCTTGGCGAAGCTCTGCCTGGCTTGGGCAGTTGCGTCTTGCCAGACCTCCCAGACCCCAGTTCCGTCCCTCCACTGGCTAAGGGCGCCTTCAACCTTGTCGAAGGTCTCAATCGAAGGAAGACCATAGCTCGCTGTGTCGACAAAACTCCTTCCTGGGTTACTCCACAACCCTGAAAGTCCTGGCATTTTTAGCTCCTCTTTTAGTTTTATGACCTAAAGGTTACAAGTCATATGGGTCATCAGGCTCTATCAGCTACTCGAGCGGCAAATTGACGTGCGAAGCCGCGCTTGGTGGGTTGATATCATCAGCAACGCGAGCCGAGAAACTTTAAGAAGTGTTAACTATGTGTCGGTTAGTTTTCCACTGTGTTGCCGTGAGTGCTAATCAGGTGGTTTTGACATTTCGCTACTTAGAATGAATTTTATGGCACTGTTTGTACTGCGTATATGGCTCGACGATCGCCCTGGCGCCTTAGGCGCGGTGGCAAGCAGGATCGGCGCAGTCAAAGGCGACCTGGTCGGGATTGAGATATTAGAGCGGGGCGGGGGAAGGGCAATCGACGAACTGATAGTCGAGCTAGCGAATCCGGAACTCGTATCATTAATGGCGCGCGAGATTTCGGAAGTGGATGGAGCGGATGTCGAGGATATCCGCCCAGCATCAGACGGTATGAGGGACGTTCGGATATCCGCCCTTTCGTCGGTCGCCTCTTTGATGGAGCTAACTAATTCCAAAGATTTCGTTTCCGAGCTCGTTGGGACCGTAATCTTTGATTTCGAATCTGACTGGTCTTGCCTCCTCAGGCCAAAGAGCCAGGAACTGCTGGTTGCCTCTGGAGAAGTTCCAACCAGCAGTTGGCTAAGCGCTTTCGCTGAAGGAATAGCCTCTATCGATAAAGATGGAGAGGCGCAAGGACCGGGGGATGTCGCTTGGGCCCCGTTAGCTGGGTCGGAGCTGGTCATCGTGGTCGGCAGGGAAAAGCGTCCCTATCGTGCTATCGAGCGGGAGCAGCTGAGATTGATCTGCAGAATTGCCGATGTGCGCTATAGTGAGCTGCTGGCTAAGAGTGTTGGCTGAACCTTCTTGCGTGCTCCAGGGCAAGTAGCCACCTTTCATGGCGAGACCGCGGACCGCTTTTAGATTTTGTCGGCACGAACAACCTGTCGGACTCGTGCAAGGTAGCTACCTCTTCCATAGTGGACCAGACGCCCGAACCCAGACCGCTGGCGAACGCAGCGCCGAGTGTTGTAGATTCCAACGAGGCGCTTCGCGAGACTGCAATGCCTAACTGGTCCGCTTGGAACTGGCACAATATGTCCATGATCGCCGCTCCTCCATCCACTCGAAGGTTGTCGATTGGTGAACCGAGCAGTCCGTTTATTGCGCTGATAACGTCTTGGGTTTGAAAGGCCATGGCCTCGATCGCAGCCCTGATTATGTGGGCTTTGGAAGTACCTTGAGAGATGCCAGTGAGGGATGCTCTAATTGAAGGGGCGAGATGTGGAGAGCCTAGACCTTCGAAGGCGGGCACCAAGGTGACTCCTCCTGAGTCGCTTACACTCTGAGCCAATAGAGACGCTTCTGGGTAGTCCTTGAAGATTTTCAGATCGTCCCTCATCCACCTTAGAATCGATCCACAAGCGAATATCGACCCTTCAATAGCGAAGTTCGCCTTCCCGTCTGGCATGAGCCAAGCAATAGAGACTAAGAGACCTAAAGATGGCTTTGGGCGGACCTCGCCGGCGTTGACAAGAATGAAAGACCCGGTGCCATAGGTGTTTTTCGCCATTCCGAACTGAATACACCCCTGGCCTAGAAGGGAGGCCTGCTGGTCGCCGAGTATGCCGGTTATTCCGACACCACTCAGTTTCGGGTGGATTTCTTGATCCACGACCGCTACAAGCTCAAAGCTGCTTCTAACCTGGGGCAGGCTAAGGCCTTGCAGCCCGAAAATGTCGACGAGCTCGTCGGAAAATTGCATCTGGCCCGTGTCGAAAAGTAGAGTCCTCGAGGCATTTGAAGCATCGGTCAACGGGAGCTGTTTGGTCAGTTTGTAAATTATGAAGCTGTCGACGGTCAGGAGTGTGACTGGACCATCGAATCCACCTTCCCGTAGATCCGACAGAACCATCTTCGCCTTAGTCGCACTGAAATAGGGGTCTATGGCCAGCCCACTTAATTCTGTAACTCGGGGTCCATGCCCTTGGTCCTTCAGCGTCTCGCAAAACCGCTCGCTCCTGCGATCGAGCCAAAGCACTAGCGGAGTTAGCGGCTCCATCGTCCTGGAGTCGACTAAAAGGAAACTTTCTCGCTGGTTGGTTATTCCTATGCTCGCAACCGAAAGGTCACCTAGGCCGTCGCAGACGGCCCTTAGACACCAAAGGATCGACTTCCAAACCTCTACCGGGTCTTGTTCCGCTTTTCCCTGGCCATCGGTAACTACCTTGGTCTCCAATGAAGCACTTTGCAAAGTCCTCGCCGACTCGTTTAGTGCTGACACTTTGACTGAAGACGTACCGGCGTCTATAGCGATTACTACTGCCATGAGCGAAAAGCTAGCTTATCCGACCAAGCAAACGTGCAGAAGTCGAAGCCATATCGCAAAATGCCGAACTATTGAACTGAAAGGTAGTCTTGCCAAGTGGTGGCTATTCCGTCGGCGATCATGACATCGGGAGTAAAACCCCACTTTTCCGTGCCCGAAAGGTCAACATCGACACCGCGCATTTCGCCCGACTGCGCGTCGATGTGGACCGGTTGGAGGTCCTTCTTGGTCACATTAGAGACCAGCTGCACCAGTTTGTTGACGCTAATCGATTCGCCAGACCCAATTGGATGTACCCCAGAAGCATCCGACTTGAGGGCCTTGATAAATGCGCTCGCTACGTCATCCACGAAGACATAATCACGATACTGCTCCCCGTCTCCGTAAATGGCGAACTTTCCGCCGCCGGTGGCGAATCTGAAAAGCCTCGGTACGATCGAATCCTTTTGCCACATCTCTGGACCGTAGACGTTGGTCAATCGCAGAGAGGTAGACGCCATGCCGTAACAGGACCCGTAAGCGCTGAGCAATGACTCGGCAGCGGCCTTAGAAGCTCCGTAAGGGGTCAGGGGGTGACTGGGAGAGTTCTCGGATATTTTGGAGTCGCTCTGGCCTACGACCGCATTAGTGGAGGCAAATACGAACGAAGTGCAGCCATTTATTCTGGCGTGCTCAAGCAATACCTGGGTCCCTTTGACGTTTACATCAAAGACCTCTTGCGGAATCTTGATTGAGTTCAAAACTGAGGTCATCGCTGCTAAGTGGAGTATGGATTCAGGCTGGAACCCGAAGGCAATCGCTAACGAGTCGGCATCCCTGATGTCGCATTGATGGTATTCGACCCCATCGACCTTGGGTTCTTTCAAATCGACCACTATTACCTGGTAGCCCTCTTGGACAAGTCTTTTTGTCAGTCGGGTACCTATGAAGCCTGACCCCCCGGTTACAAGCACCCGCACCTTAAATTGACCTCCTACAGTTCTGTTACTCGTCTGTTGCCCGTCGCGAAAAGCAGCTGCGAGTACTTGGGCGTAAGTAATTTATTTTAACCTTGAATAAGATAGTAGTAGTGATTAATCCCGAAGGTCCTCTTGGACGCCTCATGGGGCGTTTCATGGATTCGGACCTATCAAAGAAGTTTGTGAAGTATGCCGTCGGGTCAGGCGTGTCCGCCGTCGTGTCCTACGTGGTCTTGATTCTTAGTTTTGGAGTGTTTCATCTCTTTGAAGCAAGGGGTTCGGCCATATTCGCCACGCTGGTGGGAGCCGTTCCTTCTTACTATCTAAATCGGAACTGGGCTTGGCAGAAAAGGGATCGGTCGTCTTTATCTAAAGAGGTGGTTCCTTACCTCATCATGGCGATCATCGGATTGGTCTTTTCGACCTGGTCGACCGACTTTGCGAGTAGCCACTCGTCCATCGCCGGGCCTCCCCATTCGAGCGCAGCGGTGTTGTTCGTCTCTGGTGCCTACATCGGATCTTTTGCAGTCCTGTGGTTTGCGAAGTTTGCCTTTTTGAATCGCTTCCTATTCGCTTCGGAGGTCGAACCAAAGGTTGACGCCTTGGAGCCCAACATCGCCGACTAGTCGCGCCTGAGATCGTAGACGCTCATCTTCATTTCACTAGTCTTCCAGCTGCGCTTCTTTCGGGCAAAGCGACGGGTGAAGAGGAGCAGGACGAGGGTCAAAATGGCTGTGGAGATGGTGACGTAGAAGCCCAATAGAAGCAATGGCGCCCGATAGCTTAGCTTGATTGTTGAGTTCCCTTTTGGAACGGTTATTGCGATTAGTGTCGACCCGCTTGAGCTATGAACGGCCGGCCTGAGGGTGCCCTGACTAGTCGTGATGGTCTCATTCCACGATGGTGCGTAGTTCTCATTCCAAACTATGGTGGAAGGATTGCGCGCCTGAACCCTCATTGACAGCGCTCCGGAGGTAGAAATCGAGTAGGAGTCGATCTTTACTCCACTGCCGGTTTCGAAGATCGAAGTTTTCGGGTGGTTTGAGGCAAAAATGGCTAAGTTCCCGATGGTCTCTATATAGTGCCAATTCTTTGGGGTCAGATAGGTGATCTCAGGGCCGGTAAGGTCAAAGTTGTGATTTTGCGTCTGCAGTCGAATACCGAGATCTGGATATCCATCGGACGAAGGAAGGCCACTGCAAGCCGGAATGAGAAATCCGACGGCGCTAATCGGTTGGGTGAAACTCACTTCTTGCACCGGGCTACCGTTGGGTGTCGTGGTAGCCACCGCTGAAGATGCTTTGATTTGCCTTCCCTGGGGAGTGACTAGCGAAAGCTCATTGAGACATTGAGCATTCATTCCTCGAGGAGTAGAGATCAGCAGTCGGACGACACTAAATTCTCCGCCGAAGAATCCTCCAGTCTTAGTGGGAGAGTTGATGAAGGCGGGGGCCGAAGGGGCTAGGGGAGCACTTTGTATAGCGGAGGAACTGGTCTTTTGGAGGAAGTAGTAGGAGTTCGTCTCCAGCAGATTCATGTTATATATGTCGTGCATAACCGAATTGATTTTTGACACGTCCATAGATCCCATGAAGTGAGAAGCCGTGAGAGAGTCGTAGTTACCAAGCGAGAGACTGGAATACCCCTGGACCGAAGGGGTCTTGCTATAGACATTCGAGTTCACAGAAAGGGCGCTATTTTGGCTGAAAAAAGAGTAGAGCTGGGGGTCGTACATTCCGAAGCGTCCGGCCGGTCCTATCAAGGCCTTAAGGTCTCCTAATGTCACCCCACTAGCCGAATATCTGTAGGAGGGCGCGGTTTGCTCGATAACCGTCGAATAGGAGAAGAACCCAGCGTCGATAAGTGCTAAAAGTGCCACTGCAGCACTCGCTGGGCGCCTTAGGCCAATGGACTTGGGCATAGCTATGATGAGCGTCGTAAAGACAATTATGGCGCAGCTTATCCCTATGTAGAGCGCCATGTCATTGCTGTAGCTTGAAATGTGAAGATGCGTAGCCAGCATCGAATAGACGAGACGAGTGTCGATAAAAAATGTCGCTGTGATCGCAATGCCGATCAGTCCGGTACCGAATACGATCAGCCTTCCCGCTCTTGAAAGCGACTTACCATTCGAGCTGATTTTCGTCCAAACCAGGCCAGCGAGAATAGATAAAGCCAAGTCGAAACCGAACATGTTTCTCGAAGGGAGTCTCTGCTTGCCGTACAGCGGGAGATGATAGAGGAGGGGAGCTAATGGTGTATAGCCGCCTAGCGCCAAGAGCAGTGCCCCAATTCCTGCGAGTCTGATGCCCCAAACCCGGTGGTCGTAACGAGAAGTGTCAGCAGGTGAAAGGAGACCGACTAATCCCAAAGAGGTAACCAATATGGGCAGATAGGCGCCAATTTCTCCGAGATTATAGGTTCCGAAAAAAGACGGCAGGTGCCTTAGGGTATACCAACCTTCTATAAATGGGTACAGGAGGAGTATGAAATTTCTAGGACTAAATGGTCCTGAGGTAAAAAATGCATAGCTTCCACTTGATCTGTTTGATAAGTGCTGGAACGCGAGGCCGGGAAGCCATTGAATCGATGCCAAACCCAGAGCGATGACTCCGGCGAGCGCTAGCAGCGATAGCGGAACTCTAAAGTCCCTTCCCCTTTTTACTATTGACGGTATTGCGGCTAGCGCAATAAAGATTGCTCCATCGAGCATGGCCTCCGGCGCACCGGCAAATACACAGAGTGCGAATGCAATCGACAAAAGTATGGCCCATGGAATGCCAGATCGAACAGATTCCGACGACAAAATCTTGAGGAGAAAGACAACACACCAGACAATAGAGGCTATCCCGGCGATCATGTCGAGGTGAACCACCTGGGACATGAACTGCCCGGTAAGGGTAAATCCGAGGGCGGCGATAGCCGCTCCGGACGGAGATGCTCCGAGTTCTTTGCTCGCGGCTATGACCCCGCCTGCTCCGAAAGAATAGATCAGGACAACAAATATGGTGTATGCCCATATCGGGGAAAGGAATAGAAAGAGGGCTGACAGGGGGAAAAATGTTTGGACGTTGAAGCCGGCCAGCAGTGGGTTGCCCGACCAGGAGTACTGATTCCAAGTAGGGATATGTCCGGATTTTTCTATCTGCGCGGCCAGGAAGTGGAGCGGGACATTTTGGTTGAGGTTGTCAGAAAATATTGCAGGATGGCCCAGCGAAGTCGGAACTACAAAAAGCGCCACAACAGCGGCGCTGATCCCAATCCAAGCCCAGAAATATCTTGTCCAACTTCTCTTGTCCAAGGGCTGGGCTATCGTTTTACGAGATACTTCTCTCTCAACCAAGTATCGAGTACCACCTTAGAGTAGTTAATTCCATAGCTGAAGTTGTTTCCCTTTTTGGACTTTCCACTTGGCCGCTTATGCATTATCGTAGGGATCTCAAGTAACCGGGCACCAGCCATGATCGCCCCGATCAGCAGCTCAGATGATTGAAACTGTGGCTCGCTAAGCCGGATCTTTGACAGGAGGCCCACTTCGAAGGCCCGGTATCCGCTCGAGGTGTCGGTGACCTTGACCCCGGTGATCAGCGATATAACTTTGGCGAAGACCGTAACACCGAAGTCGCGGAACGAGTCGCCGACCCTGGTTTCGCCAAGTTCTCTTGATCCCTGGACGAAGTCAGCCTTGCCCTGTCTCAGCGGATTGAGGATTGCACTGAGGTCAGACGGATCCCACTGGCCGTCTGCATCGACTATTACAACGTATTTTGCACCGACGGCTATAGCTAGCTGATACCCCATCTTTAGTGCCGCGCCCTGTCCTCTGTTGACATTTGCGACACACACCCCAAAACCGAGCCCTTTTGCGACGGGTTCAGTTTCATCGGTTGACCCATCAATGCATACGACAATCCTGCCGGACAGCAGTTCCGTTTTGGCGTTTTCTAGGAGTTGAGCAACGGTAGGTAGGTTTTTAGCCTCGTTGAATGCGGGAATTAGTACAAGGAACTCCGGTATTGGCTCTGAGTCGTGCTCTTGGAGGTAGAGATCTATTGCATTCTTGTCTACTGTGTTCGGGGCAAAGTTGAACTCTGCAGCTACGGTTTGTGGAACTCTCACGCTTGGGTAGGCCTCTGTCTAAGTGAAAACTAGCAGTTCAAGACTACCTTCGGAATCTGTTTCGCCTCCCCGGCATGCTGTTTGTAATCCGTGTCATAATTTCTTACCCAGATGTCCGAATATTTTGAGCAATCGGGCCTTTGCGCTCCCGTCTGAGCTTGGCTAGGCAAGTCACTCTTGGAGGTTGTATTTAGGGCCAAAATTCGTAATTTCGACTGGGTAATTACGAAACTTCTTGAAATCGGTTGCAAGGAGTTGTCCGGTGCATCTACAATATGTGGTACTCGACACGGAAGCCATTCCCATATGTTGTGGTTTATTCGTTTGGCGAGTTTCGCTGGGGCGATTTAGACGCAGCAGGAGTGGTCCTTATTAAGGGTCCGATTTTGAACGTGCTCGAATTCTGTTTTTGATTTGGAAGAGGGGGAAAGTTCGTATGGCTATTGCGCCAGAGAGAATGGCATTAGGCATAAGAAGGTACTTTACCGAAGTGGGTGTGCACCCGTATCAGATGGTGCGATGGGAAAAGAGAGATTCGCGCATTACCAACTTCAAGGACTCAACGGTCGCCTTCGAACAGCTAGGCGTTGAGGTGCCCGAGAGCTGGAGCGTAAATGCAACGAACATCTTGGCGCAGAAGTATTTCCGAGGTAATTTGGGGACACAGGAGCGTGAGCATTCGCTTAAGCAGGTCGTCGACAGGGTCGTAGATACCATTACTGCATGGGGACGCAAAGATGGCTATTTCGTCGATGATGACGAGGCGGAGACCTTCTCTGACGAGCTGAAGTGCCTAGTTATCAAGCAGAAAGCGGCATTCAACTCACCGGTGTGGTTCAATATCGGGGTGAAAGGCGTTCCTGCTCAGGCCTCGGCTTGCTTCATTCTCGCCGTTGATGATTCGATGGACTCGATCCTAAACTGGTATCGCGAAGAGGGCATTATCTTCAAAGGTGGCTCCGGAGCGGGGGTAAACCTATCCAAAATACGTTCCTCGGCTGAGTTCATCAAAGGCGGTGGGACCGCATCGGGGCCGGTGAGTTTTATGAGGGGAGCCGACGCTTCAGCTGGGACGATAAAGTCGGGCGGCAAGACTAGAAGAGCCGCCAAGATGGTGATTCTCAACGTTGATCACCCTGATGTTGAGGACTTCATCTGGTGTAAGGCCCTTGAAGAGCGCAAAGCAAGGGTGTTGCGTGATGCCGGCTTCGACATGGACCTAGACGGTAAGGACAGCTTTTCGATCCAATATCAGAACGCCAATAACTCAGTTCGAATTACCGATGAGTTTATGGAAGCAGTAGAGGCAGATGGTGACTGGGCGCTTAAGTCCGTTTCTACCGGCGAAACGGTTGCCACAAAAAAGGCTCGGGAAATCTGGCGCGAGATAGCAGAAGCGTCATGGGAATGTGCCGATCCTGGACTTCAATTCGATACCACGATCAATCGCTGGCATACGGCCCCCAATACCGGAAGAATCAATGGATCGAACCCCTGTTCGGAGTATATGCATATCGATAACTCCGCTTGTAACCTCGCCAGCTTGAACTTGCTGACCTTCTTGAATGACGACGGATCTTTCGATATCGATGGCTTCGAGGCGGCGACGAGGGTCGTCTTTACGGCGCAAGAGATATTGGTTGGAAATGCCGACTACCCGACCGAGGGAATAGGAGAAAACTCCCGCAGATTTCGCCAGTTGGGGATTGGATACGCAAACCTCGGGGCTTTGTTGATGGCAAAGGGACTTCCGTATGATTCGGCCGAAGGAAGGGCATGGGCCGCTTCAATCACCGCCTTATTGACCGGTGGTTCCTATTCGACTTCGGCCCGGCTAGCCGCTCGGATGGGTCCATTCGCCGGATATTCAGAAAACCGGGCAGCCATGATCAATGTATTGAAAATGCACAGGGAAGCTGTCGCTGAGATCGACGAGGAGTTGGTTCCGACGGAACTTCTAACAGCGGCCCAGGAAATTTGGGATGAGGCAGTTGAGCAGGGGGAGGCGTTTGGAGTCAGGAACGCCCAGGCGAGTGTTCTGGCCCCCACCGGGACAATTGGTTTGCTCATGGACTGTGATACGACAGGAATAGAGCCGGACCTGGGTCTAGTGAAGACCAAGAAACTGGTTGGCGGTGGCACCATGTCGATTGTAAACCAGACGGTTCCCAGGGCATTGCGGCAGCTCGGATATGGCGAAGACGAAATTGCCGAGATAATTGCTTTTGTCGATAGAAATCGCTCTATCGTCGGTGCACCTGGACTAAAGCCCGGGCATCTTCCGGTCTTCGCCTGTTCTATGGGCGATAATACCATCCACTACCTTGGCCACGTAAGGATGATGGCGGCGGTCCAGCCGTTCATTTCCGGCGCCATCTCGAAGACGGTCAACATGCCAGAAGAAGCGACGGTAGAAGAGATCGAGAAGCTTCATTTCGATGCCTGGAAGATGGGCATCAAGGCGGTCGCTATCTATCGAGATAATTGCAAGGTTGCCCAACCACTTTCTACGACGAATTCCGCAGTTGCTCAATCTCTGACAGACCAGGAACTGGCAAAGAAAGTCGCCGAACTCGAAAAGGCGCTGAATACCCAAACCGTGGTCGTAAAGAAACCGTTGCGTGAGAGGTTGCCAAGGCGCAGGCGCTCGGCAACGTTCGCATTTAGGGTCGCTGACTGCGAGGGCTATGTAACCGTTGGCGAGTACGACGACGGCAGGCCCGGAGAGGTATTCATGAAGGTTTCCAAGCAAGGTTCTACCCTGGCTGGAATCATGGATGCGTTTTCAATATCTGTTAGTCTCGGCCTCCAGCACGGAGTTCCCCTTTCAACGTTCGTGCGCAAGTACACAAATATGAGATTTGAACCCGCTGGAATGACCGACGATCCAGA
>JABEUM010000054.1 GCA_013044475.1 Acidimicrobiaceae bacterium
AATCTGACTGCTACCGAAAATATCGGACTAAGTGTCGTCCGGCCAATTAAGATCCGGACTAGCTCGCCGATACCCAGCGCAACGGTAGGGAGTTCGTACAACTATCAGCTAGCTGCGATTTACGGTGTAACTCCATACAGCTGGTCAGCCACTGGACTACCGAGTTGGCTGAAGCTGAGCTCAGCGGGAGCGCTGTCTGGTACTCCGACACAGAGCGGCTCGGTCTCCTTTAACGTAACCGTTTCTGATTCCGGAAACCCCACCCAGTCGGCGTCGGCACAGCTCAGCTTGACTGTTCAACCAGCGGCTCAGCCAGCGGCGCTTGCCATTACCACCACCTCACCTCTTCCTAATGCAACTGCTGGAGGCTCGTACTCTGATCAACTAACAGCAAGCGGTGGAACCACACCGTATTCTTGGTCTGCTACTGGTCTGCCGAGTTGGCTGAGTTTGAGTACGGGTGGCAAACTGTCAGGTACCGTTCCGCAGACGGGTGCTACATATTCCTTTACCGTCAAGGTCACGGATTCTGAAAGCCCTGCGCAATCAACGAGTGCGATCCTAAGTCTTACTTCGGCTGCGTCAAGTTCGACTTATGACTGGAACGCGGTCACAGCTGTCGAGGATTCTAATGGCATGTTAACTGATGCTTTGGCGGTTGGCCAGTCTGGAGCGATCGAGAGGTATAGCTCTTCGTCAAGCAGTTGGACATCGATTTCATCCGGAACTTCCAATGATCTGTTTGCGGTCACTTCATCCGGAAGTGACGTGTGGGCTGTCGGAGATGGTGGGACGATTCTAAAGTCAACCGATAGCGGCAAAACCTGGTCGTCACAGTCAGTTTCATCTCAGATTTCGCAGATCTGCAACCCTTACCCCACCTGCAACTACCTGCAGGGAATCGCATTCTCAGATCAGAATAATGGAATCATCGTCGGGACAAACGAGACGATCTTGACCACTTCAGATGGTGGTTCGACCTGGAACTATGTGCAAGGTCAACAGCCTTACACGCAAGTCCAAAGCGGAAATTATAGCCTAAATGGAGTCGTCTTTGACTCGAATGGCGATGCATATGCCGTAGGTACGAACTCGGGAACAGGAACGGATGCAACGATCCTCTATCGTCCATCCGGCAGTACTTCTTGGGCTACTCAGAACAGCAACGTTGGCTCAGGATATGGCTTGAGAACCATAGGATATGCAGCACCGTATGTCATTGCGGCGGGTCAGGGTGGAACGATCGATGTCTTAGACACATCCTCCTCTAACCCGACCTGGACGGTTCAAAGTGATCCCATCGCAAATTCCTCATCGATAACCCTAAACAGTATCGGCACTGGGGGGTACTGTTTGCGTGACGGGTATGGATTCTGCTTGGCAATCGCTGGTCAGGGCGGAAATCTCTTAGGGCTAGGTACTCCAGTTAATATAGGCTCCTTGAGTTTCCTCTCCCTAACGTCTGGAACTACGAATGACCTAAAGGGCGTAGCGGTTCTTGGGGTCGGCTCCTCCTATCAGTATTTAGCGGTCGGATATAACGACACGAAGATCTTCGTGACTGCCTACTAAGACGAAATTTGAACAAGTTAATGAGACGGGGAAGCAGACCGCTCCTATCCGTGTAGGAATCATATGCCGCCATTGGAGATCCTGGAGCTTGCTATCTCCGATAGGTGTAGATGAGCGGGATAGCACGAACTCGACAATTCGTCGAAATACAAATCGTGCTCCTCTTCCGTCGAGAACGAGATCTCAAAGGCTTCATTGCTTGGCGATGCTCTTCTGAAGGACCCCGGACCAAAACGCACAACTTTGCAGACATTGTAAAGATATATTTCTGATAGGCTAGCGATGGATAAGTCGGTGACGATTCAACCTCGGCGTATAGGATCCAGAGATGGAGCGCCACACAGCAAGCGTTGTTGTGGGGTAAGTCGGTCTTCATTGCGATTGTGGTCGGTTTCGGGTATCGTTTGATAAGTGGGGGAAATGGTGAATTATTTGGCAGAGCCAAAGCAGTTCGCATCCTGGTCTGCGGATGCGGCTTCTGAGATTATCGATCGCCACCTAAGCGAGCGGGGTCCGTTGTTAGAAATCCTGAACGATCTACAACGGACATTCGGTTTCATCCACGAGGATGCAATTGCTTTGGTGGCGGAGGAGCTCAACCTTTCTCAAGCAGAAGTGTATGGGGTGCTCACCTTCTATAAGGACCTCAGAACCGAGCCGCCCGGGACCTTTGTTCTAAAGATATGCAAGGCGGAATCTTGCCAGTCAGTGGGGGCTAATCAGCTCGCTGAAGCCGCTCAAGAGATCTTCCAGACCAAAATCGGCTCCACCAGCCAAGACCAATCGGTTACTCTTGAAGAGGTTTTTTGTTTGGGCAACTGCGCCCTCTCTCCGGCGATGATGGTAGGCGAGAAGCTCCTAGGCCGAATGGACGTTGAGCGGATAGCAAAGCTATCCGATGAGATCAAGAGTGTGACTCTGTGACTCAGGCGATACGAGTTTACGTCCCCAAAGATTCAGCGGCCAGATCTGTCGGAGCTGATGGGGTAGCCCAAGCCATAGCCCAGCAAGCGGCGGGCAGACAAATAGAGTTGGATCTGGTCAGAAACGGTTCCAGGGGAATGTTCTGGCTCGAGCCTCTTGTCGAAATAGAGACTCCCTCTGGCCGGACTGCCTACGGCCCAGTGACCGTATCAGACGTGGAAGGACTTTTTGAATCTGGCTTCCTCGAAGGCAAGGAACACAGGCTGTCTCTGGGCTTGACAGAAGTCATCCCCTACCTAGCGGGTCAGAATCGTATTACTTTTGCCAAGATGGGCCTAAGCGACCCATTATCTGTCCAAGATTATCTAGCAAACGGCGGATTGAGCGGACTCGAAGCCGCACTCAGCATGAGTCAAGAGGAGATCGTCCTCGCAGTCACCAAATCGGGTATTCGGGGAAGAGGTGGAGCCGGATTTCCCACCGGAATTAAGTGGCGGACAGTGCTGGAAGCCAATTCGGATCAGAAATTCGTCTGTTGCAACGCAGATGAAGGTGACAGTGGGACCTATGCCGACCGGATGCTGATGGAAGGTGATCCGTTTCTGCTGATAGAGGCGATGGTTATAGCTGGTATTGCCGTGGGAGCCGACGAAGGATACATATACGTTCGCTCCGAGTACCCAGATGCCATCGCTTCATTGAAGTCTGCGATAGAAATAGCTTACGGGAACGGTTGGCTCGGCAGCTCAGTACTCGGGTCGAAGCACGCCTTCGACCTTTTCGTGCGCTCCGGAGCCGGCGCCTACATTTGCGGCGAAGAGACAGCGATGCTAGAGAGCCTTGAAGGTAGGCGTGGGGTAATCAGGGCCAAACCACCGCTTCCAGCACTTGAGGGTCTCTTCGGCAAACCTACGATAGTAAACAATGTGCTTTCCCTGGCTGCCGTACCGATGGTGCTAGCCAATGGGCCAGACTTCTACAGTGAGTTGGGAATAGGCCGATCGAAGGGCACGCAAATCTTCCAGCTCGCTGGTAACGTAGCCAGGCCCGGAATAGTTGAAGTCCCATTTGGTGTCACTTTAGGAACTCTGATAAACGACTTTGGAGGGGGTTCACGCAGCTCTCAACCGATCAAGGCCGCTCAGGTTGGGGGACCACTTGGTTCCTATATTCCGGCATCTAAGTTTGACATGATCATGGATTACGAGACATTTGCCGCCGCAAACGCGATGGTGGGACACGGCGGAATCGTGGTCTTTGACGACAGTGCAAATATGGGACTTCAAGCAAGATTTGCGATGGAATTCTGTGCAGCCGAGTCCTGCGGAAAGTGTACTCCTTGCAGAGTCGGTTCTATCCGGGGGGTCGAGGTCATAGATCGTATGCTTGCTGGCCAAGATCTTTCCGCGAACCTAGAACTTTTAGAGGACCTCTGTCAGACGATGGTCGATGGCTCGCTTTGTGCTATGGGCGGTCTCACGCCGATGCCAGTTTTGTCCATATTGGAGCATTTCCCAAAAGAGTTGGGCCTAGTTGAAGGTCAGTACTCGGGCTCAAGATGATTTTCAACGCCGGCATATTATGCGACATAAATAGAGGAGAGCGAAAGTGACGCTACTCAAAGAACATGACTTAGGAACTCCGGCAAAGCCTGGAATTGCTACCATAGAAGTTTCCATAGATGGCATTTCCGTTGCGGTACCAGCTGGTACATCCGTGATGAGGGCTGCCGCTCTGGCTGGAATAGACATTCCGAAGCTTTGTGCAACCGATAGTTTGAAGTCCTTCGGATCCTGCCGACTCTGTCTTGTCGAGATAGAGGGACAAAAAGGCACTCCTGCTTCCTGCACTACCCCCGTGGCGGCTGGTATGAAGGTAAGCACGCAAACCTCGAAGGTTGAGAAGCTTCGTCGCAACGTAATGGAGCTTTACATATCGGATCACCCACTCGACTGTCTTACCTGCGCAGCAAACGGCGACTGTGAATTGCAGGACATGGCGGGAGCGGTAGGGCTGAGGGACGTCCGCTACGGGTACTCAGGCGAAAACCACTTGGATTCAAAAAAGGATGAGTCAAATCCTTACTTCACCTTCGATCCCGCTAAATGCATCGTGTGCTCTCGATGTGTAAGGGCGTGTGAAGAGGTTCAAGGCACCTTCGCCTTAACTATCTCCGGTAGGGGATTCGGGTCACAGGTTGCCGCTGGTCCGAAGTTGGATTTCTTCTCCTCGGAATGCGTCTCCTGTGGCGCTTGCGTTCAGGCATGTCCGACATCGACCCTTGAAGAAAAGTCTGTTATAGACCTCGGGATGCCTAACAGAACGGTCATTACTACTTGCGCTTATTGCGGCGTCGGCTGCAGTTTTAAAGCCGAGATGCGCGGTGACCAAGTAGTCCGGATGGTGCCCTACAAAGATGGGGGAGCGAATGAAGGCCACTCTTGTGTGAAGGGGCGATTTGCTTGGGGATATGCAACCCATAAGGAGCGAATACTAACTCCGATGGTGCGCGATTCGATTACCGATCCTTGGAGAGAGATCGGGTGGGAAGAAGCTATTCAATATGCCGCCGAAAAACTCAAAGGAATACAGAAGACCTACGGAATCGGGGCTATTGGTGGCATCACATCATCGCGCTGCACAAACGAAGAAGTCTTTGCGGTTCAGAAGATGGTCAGGGCTGGCTTTGGAAATAACAACGTAGATACCTGCGCAAGGGTATGCCATTCTCCTACTGGATTTGGACTCAGTCAGACTTTTGGAACATCCGCCGGTACTCAAGACTTCAAGTCTGTCGAAGAGGCCGACGTGATCATGCTTATCGGCGCCAACCCTACTGAAGCACATCCAGTATTTGCGTCGAGGATGAAGAAACGACTACGTGAGGGTGCAAAGCTCATTGTCGTGGATCCCAGAAGGATTGGGCTGGTCAAAGCGCCCCATGTCGAGGCTCAATATCACCTCCAGCTACAGCCAGGAACGAACGTCGCCATCGTGAACGCGATTTCACACGTGATTGTGACTGAGGGACTTCTGAATGAAGACTTCATCAACCAGCGATGCGAGACGGAAGATTTTGAAACCTGGAAGGCTTTCATTTCTCAGGAGGAAAACAGCCCCGAAGAGCTCGAATCTGTAACCGGGGTAGACGCTAAATTAGTGCGCGAAGCAGCAAGATTGTACGCTAAAGGACCTAACGGCGCCATTTACTATGGCCTTGGGGTTACCGAGCATTCACAGGGTTCGACCATGGTCATGGGCCTCGCTAATTTAGCCATGGCAACCGGCAATATTGGGCGGCCCGGGGTTGGCGTCAACCCACTGAGAGGGCAGAATAACGTCCAGGGGTCTTGCGACATGGGTTCCTTCCCGCATGAGTTTCCAGGCTATCGCCATGTGAGTGACGACACTGTGCGACATCTTTTCGAAAAGACCTGGGGAAAGACTCTTGACAAGGAACCTGGGCTCAGAATTCCAAATATGTTCGATGCCGCAATCGATGGAAGCTTCAAGGCACTGTTTATCCAGGGCGAAGACATCGCACAATCAGATCCTGACACAAAGCACGTTAAAAGAGCTCTAGAAAATCTCGAGTTCTGTGTGGTGCAGGATCTGTTTTTGAACGAGACTTCTCACTTCGCTCACCTGTTCTTGCCCGGGACATCCTTCTTGGAGAAGGATGGTACCTTTACAAATGCAGAACGGAGGATCAACAGGGTTCGCCCAGTGATGTCCCCGAAGAGCAATAAACACGAATGGCAGGCTGTTTCGGAGATTGCGACTGCCATGGGCTACCAGATGTCTTATAACGACGCTAGTGAAATCATGGACGAGATTGCCCGAACTACTCCTACCTTTGCCGGTGTGACATTCGACAAGCTTGACAAGTTGGGAAGCCTTCAGTGGCCGTGTAACGACTCCGCCCAAGAAGGCACCCCGATAATGCACATAGACCGCTTTGTCAGAGGCAAGGGTCGTTTCATGCAGACCCCATTTGTCGCAACCACCGAGAGGACCAATCGTCGGTTCCCACTGATACTGACCACCGGCCGAATACTAACGCAGTATAACGTAGGCGCCCAAACGCGTAGAACAGAAAACGTCGCTTGGCATCCGGAGGACCTCTTAGAAATCAATCCATTTGACGCGGACGACCGGGGTATTAAAGATAGTGAGTGGGTCACGGTTTCATCACGAGTTGGTGAGACGGCACTAAGAGCAGACGTGACAGAGAGAGTTCCTCAGGGAGTCGTCTACACCACCTTTCACCATCCGACCTCAGGGGCCAACGTCGTGACGACTGAAAACGCTGATTGGGCCACAAGCTGTCCGGAATACAAAGTGACCGCCGTCCAAGTAAGGTTAGGCACCAGGTTACCGGAGGACAATGAGCATGATTCCGA
>JABEUM010000013.1 GCA_013044475.1 Acidimicrobiaceae bacterium
AAATTCCTCCGTAGGCGCCGACGTCTTCACCAAGTACGAAGACGGAAGGGTCTCGCTCCATCTCCTGGGCGATCCCTTCGACCATCGCTTTTGAAGTTGTGAGCTTTCTCGAAGCCGTCGACAATTTGGTTGTATCAGTTACTACCATTTTACTATTAGCTCCTTTATGCGAATACGTACTTCAAGGCGGACGCTGGTTCTGGTATAGGACTCGCCTTGGCAAAGTCGATTGCCTTCTGTACCTTTGCGCTAGCTTCGTCTTTTATCTTGGCGACTAGTTGGTCGTCGAGTATCTCCCTTGCTCTGAGTTCGACCTCGTAGGCCGGGATAGGATCACGACTAGTCACGGTTTCGAGGTCGCTTCGGTATCCCTGGGCGTCACCTTCAAAGTGTCCCCAAAGCCGCAGCGTGTGAATCTCGATAAGGCTTGGGCCACCACCAGAGCGGGCCCGATCGATAGCGCTCTTGGCCACATGGTAGATCTCTTCCACCGAGTTATCCTTCACTAGCTCGCTCGGCATTGAATAGGCGGCTCCCCGCTCGACGTTAGATGAGACGGAGGTCGACTTGGCACGAGGAACCGAGATCGCCCAGTCGTTATCTTCGACCACAAAGACCACCGGCAGTTTCCAGAGAGAAGCCAGATTCAGAGATTCGTGGAATGCTCCCTGGTTAGCCGCTCCTTCTCCAGTGACTGCGACAACTACCGAGTTTGATTTGGCGTTCTTGAAGCTGAAGGCTTGCCCAAGAGCTGGCGGATACCCTTCGGCGATTATTCCCGAGCAGGAGAAGTGGGTTGCCGGATCGAAGAGGTGCATGTGACCGCCCCGGCCGTGACCGAGTCCGCCCTCCCTGCCGTAGATCTCGGCGGCGAGTTTATTCAGGTCCATCCCATGGGCTATCGCCAAGTGGTGGGGCCGATGCGTTGCGGTTACTGCATCGTCTTTGGTGAGACTTGCACAGATCCCCGCAGCTACCGGCTCCTGCCCGGCGGAGAGGTGCATCTCGCCCGGAATTAAGCCTGCTCCAATATCCCATACCGGTGTCTTATCGGCGTGATACTCCCGAAGAATTGCCTCTTCGAAGCTACGGATTAAGACCATTTCGCGGTAGAGGTCAAGTCGTGTTTGACTTTCCATGCTATACCCCCAGTCGTCCTTTAATCGGGACCACCACAGACGATAATTTGGGAGTAAGTAGAAGTCAACGACCCGGAACTAAACGGTCGAATTTACCTGTTGTCGCTGCGAAGTAACTGCACGTGTCGAAGAGCTGTATTAATAACCGCCCTGCCCCCTAAGCGCCAAACCCAGCCGACTCTCGGAGGACGAGGCCGCAACCTGACGATCTTTGATTCGATCGCTATAGTGGGTGAATTTAAAAAAACAAGGCTATTCGGCGGCGCCCCCACTCAGCTTGTTGAAGAGCTTTTGAAGGTAGGAATCTATTGTCGGCCCGAAGTCGAGACGATCATTTAGCTGATAGAGCTTCAGGCTGCTGCCGGTGTAGCGGTAGGCGAAGACCTGGCCAGATGCGCTCGCTAAGTCGAAGCGACCCGTGATCGCCGGGATCTTCGCCACCTTGGATCCCGCGAGGCTAAGGGGTGATACCAAGGCATAGGAGTCGTGGAGCTTGAGTGTCACAAACCAGTCCCCGTCTCCGTTCAGACCGCAACCGATCAATTCAGAGGAGGGGTAACCATAAGCAGCCGAATATTTATGTGCCACACCGTCGGAAACAATTACTTCGTCCAGTTGAGACGGTCGGTGTCGATCGAGATAGCATGAGGCGACGACTTGGCCCAGCTCGGGTGCGGAGGTGAGGTCCAAGCTATAGATGTCGAGTGGCGTCCAATTAGCCAGCGGCGACGTTATCTGTCGCCAAGCTCCACTCGCCTCGTCGAAGCTGTACATCGCGGCGCCACCCTTTGTATCGGCTAACGCTACTAGTCCGGACGATTCGCCGTAGATCGACTTTATCTTGAGCGACCGAGGGATTGTGATCGGTTGGTCTTGGCCTGAAAAACTCATCGACCCAAGCACCTCTTTGCCCCCTTGGTCCTCTAGGGCAAAGATACGGTCACTCGAAAGGGCAACAGCGTGGGTTACCTTGACTAGTCCAGCTTCAAGCTGGAGGGTCCTCCAACTCTTAGCTTGGTTAGTGGTAATAAAGACCGGAGAGTCGACCATTGAGACATAGGGGTAAAATGCGACCGCACCGACACCGTTTCCGTTAGTAGCTGCCGCAAATCCTCCTCGGGAAGATATCCCTACCGGGGTGATATTTGAAAAGGAGTCATTGCCCGGATCTAAAGATAGCAAGCTCCAATACGGTCCCGATTTCGCCTCGAGCCACAAGTTAGACTGTGTCGCCTGTGAAATCGAAGCGGATATCCCCGCAGCGGAGCCTGAGACTTCCGCCGGGTTTGCCGCTACGGGCTGATTAGTGCATCCGGCTACCACTACCGCTAGTGTCGAGAGTAGGACAATGCCCCCGATCAAGCCGCTATGGAAACTCATTTTCCCGTAGACGGGATGGTTCTTTGTCACCTGTTCACCATCTGCTTGAGGGTCTGATAGATCGCCGTGGAGTAACTCGCTGCATACTGGTCGTTCGCAGTGTTAAGCAGGATGTCTTTCGTATTTCCCTTTTTGTCGATGAAAAAGAGGAACTGGCTGTGGACCACCATGCCCTCTTTCGGAACGATGACTTGGATCCCGTAGTTTTTCCAGACTTTTTCTAGTTCAGAAGTGCTTCCCGTCAAGTAGTACCAATTCGGATATCGATTCAGCCCGTGTGAAGTGTCAAACGCTGTGACGTCGGAGGCGGAGTGGAAGATTGGGTTCGCAACGATGGCGACTAAGGCCACTTTTGACGAGGCTTTCCCGAGCATCGAATCACCAGACACCATCTCCTGTGCTATCAATGGACAGGCGTCGTAGCACTCGGGATCCAAAAAGGTGAGAACCACGGGGCGACCCAAAAATGACGACAGCGATACCGCCTTGCCACTTGAGTCATAGAGTGTGAAACTCGGTGCAGGGCGCTTCGTGAGCAGGGGTTGCACTCCGCCGGAGTCCACCAAAGCCATAGATTGCGACGGAGCACCAGCAGCCGAGGCGACCAGGATCACCCCAGAGAGGAAAAATGCGGTGATCGTCAGCCATCCAATACCCGCAACCAGCGATCCGGCTGCTCCTTTTAGTCTGCCCCACCGGTCGGTCGCTTTCACAAAGAGGTGGCTCCGAATCACAGCGGGCTCGGCTGAGATCATGAGCGAAAATATCACCACAGCGAGTGGGAAGCCGGAGTTAAAGTCGGTCCCGGTTGGGGAGAATACCCCCATATCCTGACCGATCCACCATCCGAATAGTGCAGCTATGGTCCCCCAAAGCACTACCGGTTTAGATCTAGGCCTAAGCGCTAAAATCACGGCCGCACCGAGAGAGACGAAGACCATTACCGCATTTGCAATTACCGGAGAGTGGCTTGCGAAACTGGAATAGAGCTTGACCGGCTCTGCGACCAACCACGGCTGCGTGGACGACGCCATCTGGGTGAGGTATGACGAGAGGGTTCCCTTGTGCCAATACCCCTCAGACGGTAGGGCTTGGAGCAGGGCACCGATTGCGAGAAATCCGCTGGCGAAGTAGGCGGTGGGTCGAGCCTTAGCCACCCAAGCCCTGGAAGAGTCGGCGGACAACAAGAGGATAGCGACATACGCGTAGACGATTATCGCCGCAGGTGCACCGGTTGCAAATGCTGCTCCAGAGTAGAAAACGCCACCTCCGTTGCCGACGATGAAAACGAGCAGGTCCCAGAGTAGCGATCCATAGAGTACGACCCGCCTTGAGATGGGACCGATATCGACCAGCAGCGCAACGCCAATCAGTAGCTGGATGATCCCCGATACAATGTCCAACTTGACCGGATGGTCATTCCACAGGCTGAGAAACGGATTGGCTATGTCGTTGATCCATCTAGGAGCACCGAGTAGCGAAGGATCGGCGACCTGGGTGACGAGCCCACCTGGCATAGATGGCCTGAGCTGTAATACTCCGTCAATGATCCAGATAACACCGAATGCGATTCGAAGGAATCTGGTTCGGGCGCCCTCGGAAATAGGATCCCTCGTCATCCAACTCTTGTCGGCCAAACGACTAGCTAGTCGCTGACTCGGGTCGAACTTGGTTAGCCGAAGCGCAAGGTATAAAACAAATAGGATTCCGATCGAACTCAGAGCGATGACTTCGAGTTGGCTGTTCAATAGGCCCCCAAGGGAGCCGAAGTCGGATGGACTGCTGTTGTTAGGCATCTAGACGTCCTTGGCCGGGTAGATGTAGCGAAAGGATGCCCCGGTGGAACCGATGGCCGCTTCCGTGGAAGCCGTAAGAGAGATTCTTTGATCTGAGATTTTGAGGCTCGTCGACCCGCCGGGTCGCATTAGCGGCATCGCCGGGAGTCTTTTCCTGATGGCAGGGGTATAGATAAGGCCAGATTCAGGATTTGCACTTTGGCCGAATCGTGATAGTCGGAGAGCGAAACCCCTAGCAGCGGTCAAAGAAGGCGTAAAAATTGCCCCCTTTGCAAATTTGGCTAGTTGGATTTTTAAGGCCGTCGCCTTTGACTTCAGTATCGTGAGCGCCTTGACCTGGTGGTTGGATGGCCTCGAGAGGACCACTATCGCGTTGGCGGATATTGCGCCAAATACGACCGGAAGGTGCTGTGATTCTATAACCAAAGTGGTTTGGTGCTGAACTATCCCGACTATCGCTGTCACAACGAGTAGAAGTGCGCTAGGCGTGAGGATAAATCTCATCATCCAGGCGAATTGCGAGCGGATCCCTGCGGCTAGAGCGCCGAGGCCGACCCCAAACTCAAATGATGCGACGTCTTCTGTCAGGTGGCCGGAGTAGTTGTGTGCTGAAGGTAGTAACAGTCGGATCAGGGCCTGTGCTACTAGGAGAACTCCAACCGATCCCAGTACCACTCTGAATGAGTGGTAGGCGAGCCGGGCGAACTTCTTCTCCGAGAGGGCTAGCTCCAACGGGGTTTGGATCTTTGCGGCTTTGGCTATCAGTCGCTCACCCTTTGTTGCGCCTTCCAATGAAATCCTCATCAGCAGCCAGTCAGTACATCGATCGCATTGCCGGAGGTGGGAATGTAGGTCGGGATTATCAGGGTCGTTCGCCTCGTTGTCGAGGAGTCCTTCGACACCTCTTCTCAAGATCTCACAGTTTTCGTTCGCTTCCATATGCTTCGTATACGTAGGCTGGACGGTAAAAGTTTCTCGGACCAAAGGTAAATCTTTCGTGGCAAGACTTCGCTGGGGTTCCAACTATCGCTTAGAAGACCTGCTGGTCAGCACCTCACGCGGAGATTCCATCGCCTTCGAGGAGTTTTTTCAACAGACCCAGCTGCTGGTCGTCAGCTACCTGGGACGGATACTGTTCGACAAGGGTTCCGTAAATGACCTAGCGCAGGAGGTCTATCTGAGAACCTGGAGGTCTAGCGGCAGCTTCGACCCGAGCCATTCGGCGAAGACTTGGCTACTTTCAATCGCACACAACGTCGCTATCGATCACCTGCGTAAGCGATCCCCCGCTGTGACAACGTTGGTTGACTCAGCGGCAGTTGCCAGCAAAGGCGATTTCACAGCGGTCGTGGACCTGTGGGGTGCGGTCGACTCTTTGGATTTGGAGCTGAGGTCCGCCTTCGTCCTCACGTCGGTTCTAGGTTTCAGCTACGCCGATGCAGCGCTGATCTGCGGTTGCGGCCTTGGTGCACTGAAATCCAGGCTTTTTAGGGCGCGCAGTATTCTGATGAAGCTACTCTCGGAAACAGAACGTCCCGACGAAAGTAAATACACCTCGGGCGGGATTGGCAATTAAACCCAAAGCCCAGATCGATCACCCCCGGAATCATCTCTTGGGTCAATTGGACACAACCTATCGCCACATAGCAAACTCACCGGTGAGATCCTTGGTTGGAATACCAGAATCTGTGGGAAAGCCCGGTGTCGATGCGGCCGCGGAAGAGCTTCGAGAATCAGCTGCAACCACGAGTTCGAACGACCGGCCGATCGGATAATGGGTTCGAGTGACACCCAAAGGAGTGTCGCTAGAACTCCTCTTCCGCCAACTCGACGAGGTCGTCGGTCAAGGTTTGGATATGCTTGCGCCTTTGGGACTTTGTGTTCCTAACCAAAGAAGTGATCGTACCGACCGGGTGGGCGGCCTCTAGCACCGCTTTGTAGCTTCGCAGGGATCTAATCGGCTCGACCTCGAACTCGCGCTTGGTGATCCAATCCGGAGACTCAGATGGCTCGATCCCCAATGTCTCGCAGGCGGAAAGGTAACCCTGCTCAATCAAGAGATCAGAGTGGCTGAAGTCGAGGGTCTCTAATCCCTCTGCCGCCGCACACTCGAGTATCGTAACGTCAGTCCCAGGCGGAAGGCTGGCGAGTTCAGACTTGAAGCGTGCCATTTTTGTCAGGTGGAAGGTCCTGATAATCGCCTCAAGTGGCCGCTTTGCCTCTGGTAGGGAGGTGTTCATCGAAGCACACACGAAGACGTAGATCCGGTTTGCTCCCAGCTCGATCGCTTTAGATATTGGAAAATTATTGACCACGCCACCATCGATGAGGTGCAC
>JABEUM010000055.1 GCA_013044475.1 Acidimicrobiaceae bacterium
CACCATCTCACCATTGTCGTGCCCGGGACCGATGCCGGTAAGGCGGCCGAGCATAAGTGAAGTCTCTACCGACGCGAGGAGCAACACCCCCGAGCTAAGGGCCAAGCAATTGATCGGCTCGTCGCCCAGTTGCCACAAGGTCAAGAAACCTGATGCCGCCAAAATGGCAAGGATTAAAACCGCCAAAGAGATTACCTCCTCGGTGGGGACCGTTTCACCTCCGAAAACCAATAGGTGGCCCCTTTGAGCCAGAACGCCGACGACAACCCACACCCCTACCAGGGGCACCACACCCACGAGTAGGGGAGAAAGCCAATTTTTCTGCACTCTGAACCTACCCATGGCTCCCCCTCCAGCATGGGCACCAGCAAGCCGGGGGATTCAACCTTTGAGACACCTTGTTGATGTCTCAAACCCGCAAATCCCCCGATGACACCCAGCTTCTACCGCTCCATTAGCGTCGCTCTCACCGTGCAGTGTGAGAGCGCTACAGGTATCGACCTTCCTGGTCGATGTCCCAATTTCGACCTAACCATAACGAGCCACCCAAATAGCTGAGCCACCTCGCTAGCATTTCGATCTGTTTTGGTACACCCCCCGAATCAGTCCCGCCGATCCAGTGAGCGCTATCGTATATCCACAGAAAAACCAATGCCAGCGGTTCTCAATAGTCCCAGTCCACAGCGGTTTTTTTAATATCTACACAAAGAACTTCTATCCGCTTGTACCAGATCTGTGCTGAATCTGCCAGAACTTCTCGCAGATTCGATGGCAAAGTAGTTGACCTTACCTATCGGATATCGCCTTAGCAAAGCAAACCTTTGGATCTCTTGGTGTTACTTTTTTAACATAAGCGTCGAAACTCGGCTCAGCCAGATACCAACGTGCCACCGTCTACTACTAAATTTTGACCAGTGATCCAGCCCGAAAGGTCACTGGCGAGAAATAGTGCTGCATTAGCGACATCTTCGGGTTCACCTATGCGACCAAGTGGCAGTTTTGAAGCTAACCGCTCTTCATTTAGCTCCCAAAGAGCCCTAGCGAAGTCGGTCCTGACAACTCCCGGCGAGATCGAGTTAACCCTGACTTTGGGACCCAGCTCGTTAGCGAGTTGCTTAGTCATGTGGATAACCGCCGACTTCGATACGTTGTAGTAGCCGATCATCGGTTCTACGCCGAGCCCTCCTATCGACGCAATATTCACCACCACTGCGGTAGCAAATTCTGGCTTTGACCAAAGAACCTCCCAGCACTGCTTCGTCCACAAAAGTACGCCTCGAACATTGACGGCCATTATTTTGTCTGCCCGCTGTGCATCTATCCCAATAATCGGTCCGAAATAGGGATTGGTTGCTGCATTATTGACCAGGATGTCAATAGAGCCAAAGCGCTCGATCGTCGCCCCAACCACTAATCCCGGACTAGATTCATCCCCTGCATTCGCCGCCACATAGTCAATCCTGTCCGCCGAGTCGTACTTTGAAGCTATTTCTCGAGTCGTACTGATCAAGACATCCTCTTTTCGAGAACTGATCATGACTGACGCCCCGGCCCGGACAAAACTCGCAGCTATCGCCTTGCCGATACCCTTGGAACCGCCGGTCACAAGGGCAACTTTGCCTTCTAAGGAAATCTCCATAGAAGCAACTTAGACCAAAGCAAAGGCTGATTTAGTGCGCCCACTAAGAAAGGACTACGAAAATACGTCTTTAACTTCTGCTCGGACCAATATAGGATCTTTGTGCGACCAGTGGGAGTATCAGTTGACAAACCGTCTGAAAAATGAGTCCAGCCTTTACCTGCGCCAGCACATGTCGAATCCCGTAGATTGGTGGCCGTACTGCGACGAAGCATTCGAAGAAGCTAAAAAACGCGACGTGCCGGTCTTCATCTCTATCGGTTACGCCGCTTGCCACTGGTGCCATGTAATGGAAAAGGAGTGCTTCGAAGACCTTGAGGTAGCCGAAAAACTCAACAGCGGATTCGTTTCGATCAAGGTCGATCGAGAAGAGCGGCCCGACATCGATGCCCTTTACATGGAGGCTCTGCAGGCAATGTCGGGTAGCGGTGGATGGCCTATGTCCATCTTCACAACTCCCGAGGCAAAACCGTTCTACGCTGGAACGTACTTTCCAAAGCTAGCCTCTCGTAACATGCCCGGGCTTATGTCAGTACTAGACGCCGTCTCCTCGGCCTTCACCGGTCAAAAGACCGAGGTTGAGTCGGTGGCCGAAGAGATGATCAGTGCAATCCGAACGAGGACGACGCTTCCTAAGCCGGACTTCGCCGCCTCAGATTTAGACGCTCCGGCGCTTTTGGATCATATTGCAAAGGATCTGGCCAGCAAGGCCGACCAGGATTGGGGAGGTTTCGGCATCGCCCCCAAGTTCCCTCAACCACACCTCATCGCCCTGCTGTTGAGGCATTACTACCTGACGGGGAACGAGCAGAGTATTAATACCGCTAAAGCTGCCCTTGATCACATGGCCAGCGGGGGGATATTCGATCACCTTGCAGGTGGATTTGCGCGCTACTCCGTGGATAGATTCTGGATCGTCCCACACTTCGAAAAGATGCTCTACGATCAGGCCGGATTGCTAAGGACCTACGCAGAGGCCTTCGCAGTGACCAAAGACGAAAACTACGCCTACGTGGTAAAAAAGATAGCCTCCTACGTCGAAGAATACCTAAAACTCCCGAGCGGAGGGTTAGCGTCATCTCAGGACGCAGATTCTGACGGTGAAGAAGGTGCCTACTACATATTCCGCATCGAAGAGGTCAAAGAGGTTCTCGGAGATAAGGCAAAGGAGCTCATGGACTTTTACGGCATATCGAAGTCTGGCAACTTTGAGGGGAGGAACATCCTGCATAGGCCACATGGCAAATCTGTAGTTCCAACTGAGTCCATAGCCGGATCGAATAGAAAGCTGCTCGAATACCGTAAACTCAGAAACCCACCACAAAGGGACGACAAAGTAGTCTGCGAGTACAACGCTCAATACGGCGCCGCTTCAATCATCGCAGGACGCATTTTGAATGACTCGGAACTCGTCACCAATGGTCTCAAACTCGTTGACCTGCTCAATGAGAAGCTTTTGGATTCCTCGACCGGCCGACTCAAAAGGGTACTTTTTGGCACAGTCCCGTCAGTCGACGCGATGGCGTCGGACTACTTATCGCTAGCTTTGGCAAACATTGATGCCTATACGACCATCGGTCAGGCTTCATACCTGCAAATCGCTACGGCGCTTTGCGACAAGGCAACTGAGCTTTTCTGGGACCGAGATGGCTGCGGCTACTTCACATCCGAAGATCCCTCTGGCCGAGACATACCCCGCACTAAGGATATCTACGACGCCGCTACGGTCTCCACTAACGCCGTCGCTAGTGAGGTACTGGTCAAACTTGGCTACCTTACCGACAACGCAACCTATCTCGATCGGGCTGACGAGCTGATCGCAACCTTAGCCAACGCCATCAACTCAGCCCCTTCATCATTTGGTTGGATTGCATGGTCGGCGAGACTGCTGAATAGCGGGCTTCGGGAACTCGTCATTCCGGGACCCTTGGGAGCCTTTGACTCGGTGTTCTTCGACGAATTTCTCCCCGACACAATCTGTCTATTCGGAGATCGGAACGCATCACCACTTTTTTTGAACCGAGAAGAGTCTTGGGCCTACCTCTGTGTCGGAAAAGTATGTAATCTCCCGACCCAAGATCCTCAAGTACTCAAGGAACAGCTCGCCCAGGATAGATGGCTAGCGGATTCGGGGTCAAAGCTCTGATGTCTCGGCTCTACTACTTAGGCAAGATGGGGGACGAGATCTTTGCTCTCGATCCAAGCGAAAAAAGGTTTGTCCGGCTCGTTCTCAAAGACCCCGACTACGAAGAGATCAAGCTATTCAGTGGATTTGACGCCCTAGAGATGATCACCTCGGAACCGCCAGATCCGGCCAGGCCCGAGTTGAGCGAGGCGGCCGCAATTCAAAAAGAGGAAAGCAGAGTAAAAACGAGGCGGGTCAAAAAGATTCTCGAACACCTTTTCGCACCTGAGAACTTTCCGCCGTTATGGCTCCCCGGGCCATCGGTTAAATATGCATCGATGACCGGCGATTCGCCGTCGATAGCGCTTATTAGGTTGGGCAAGGAACAGGCACTTCTGAGAGATCCAAGGACCAACGAAGTCCAATTTGGATTTCCCTGGAAGGGAGGATTTCATGCCTTTCCGCTTTCCGCCAAATATCAGGAGCTACTTAAAGGCGACGTGACCGATACCATAGCGTCCAGAAAGGGAATCAAACCCCTGCTAAACATGGTGCCAGGGGCACTAGTACTGGCATTTACGCCGCCCCACGATGGATATTGCAAAAAGATGGTCGTGTCGATACTTCCAAAGATCTAATTTCCTAGTCGGCCGGGTCAGCCGACCAAAAGCTCAACCTCGATAAAGGAGAGAAATAGATGGCAAGGGTACCGGAATTTTTTGCTAGATCAGAACCTAACCCACAAGCGCCGCCCGACGTCAAGGAGCTAATGGATAAGACCGCCAGTAAAAGCGGCTTTTTACCAAACGTTTTTTCGGCACTTTCGCACCGTCCAGACGAGTTTAGGTCATTTTTCAATTACCACGATGCCCTGATGAACTCCGAAAGCTTGCTGACTAAAGCCGAGAAGGAGATGATAGTCGTCGCCACCTCGGCGATAAACGACTGCCTCTACTGCGTCGTTGCCCACGGAGCGATTCTAAGAATTCGGGCAAAAGACACCACCCTTTCCGAAAGGGTTGCGACTGACTATAAGAGAGCCGGGCTGTCAAAGCGACACGAAGCGATACTCGACTTCGCTACCAAAGTTGCCTCAAGGGCCAATGAAGTCGATGAAAATGACTTTGAGCCACTCTATGAAGTTGGCTTGGGCGAGAATGAAATCTGGGAAATTGGAGCCATAACGGCATTTTTTGCTATGTCAAACAGGCTCGCCGGATTCGCAAAAATCCTCCCCAACTCCGAATTCTACTCCTTGGGCAGGTAGCTCAGGTTTTGGAGAATGCTGAGCTTTCTCCTAGAAGTACCTACGTCCTCTTCCCATGCGACGTCTGCGCCCGGAACGCACAATGAAAAACAGGATCAGCAGGAAGGGCAACATCCTGCCGAACATGAAGACGGCCATCATCGATCCAGCCGTAGCGATGCCGACAAGCACCCCTACTATCGGAAGTGCAAAGACACAGACCCCAATGACCGCAGCAACCCGAAGGCCAAATGGCATCGCCTCAAATCGACCAAATGCTCGAGAATACTTGCGGGAACCTTGCGTGCCTGGAGCCTGACCCTGAGGCAGATAGGGATTCAATGAGTCAGGCCTCTCCCAGCGGAACGAAACGGCCGACGGGAGATCCGAAATTAGAGTAAAAAGTTCGCCGTAGGTTTTTGCACGGGCGGCTTGGTCCATCCTTTCGGACAGCTCCGCATGGGTCAGTCTTCCCTCTTCGAACGCCTTCGACAATTCGTCAAATATGCGATGTCGATCAGCATCGGAAGCCCTCATAGAACTCTTTGATACTCCCATATATCCAATCTAACCGCAACTCCACTAAACCACAAACGAAAAGACGAAATGTCAATTCATCTAAAATAAGGTCGCACCGAAGCGCAAGCCTGTCTCGGTTCCGCTAGCCGAAAAACAAAGAGGACCTAGAACAGCTGGGGTCTAAGGATCTTGGGGTGGACTGGCCTTAGCCACGCTAAAACGGCAGACGGACACTAGCTGGTGTCGGGGTGAGGTTCCGTCCCGCAATGCAGAACGCTGAGCCTTTGGATTCGCGGACCCTTGTGGCCACTACCTGCGGGAGACCAGAAATAAAGTTTAAACGCCTGCTTATCTTGAGAGAAAACCCAATCTTCTCGTAGCGACCCTACGTAGGGCTACTGTTGAGGCTCTTGAGGAACCTGAGGGCTATTCGCACAAACGCCGGGAGTGGCTGGCAGACGATACGGCACAGACAAACCGGTCCGCTCGCCAATTTCGTATAAAAGGTTCCTCTCAGGAGACGCAAGACTATACCCAGATGGTTGGAATTTTCTCGAAGAGGAGGAGCAAAATTAGCTTCAGATGAGGGGACAAGCAGCACGCTCAGACCGCCCCGTTGGTCTATAAAAGATGCCCATCGACAATGAACCAAGATAGTGCTAGCTTCAAATCTGGATAAGGACGCCAGCCGTTTCCGTAGTCGCAGGGTCTCTAGGAGTCGACATGATTTAGGAGGTATCCATGGCAACGCTGATAACAGAAAAAACTTCGTCACATGTAGTCGTAGATCGTTATACCGATATTGTTGGACCTAGCAACGAAATGCTCGGACCGGTGTCAGATGGCGGCAGGATCGAATTCATAACCGTCCCTGGTTGTTGGGGGGCAATGATAACTCCCTCGCTCAGAAGTGGGCATGAGGTCAGCCTTCCGGTGCGGGTTGAGGGTGCCAAAGTCGGTGACTCAGTTGCTTTGCACATAGAGAGCATCGAGCAACTCTCTAGAGCAACCTCGTCTGGTACCAGCTCAGGCTGGGATGGTCGATTCATTTCAGATCCGTTCGTCTGTGGAATCTGTCCAACTTGTCGCGACGCTGGTCGGCACTTTCTATACCCCGATACCTACCTCGACGGGATCGGAGAGTCCGCCGTGCGCTGTAAGAGCTGTCACTCCGAAGTAATTCCTTTCCACATGGTCGAGGGTTACACAATGGCCTTTGACGACGCCAAGGGAATAGGAGTGACAGTCAGTAAGGATAGGGCAGCTGAAATAGCCCGAGACGGCAAGAGCTGGATGGGGATACACGAACACGCTCACCAGCACCCAGTTGTCACTCTTGCTAAGGCGGATCTGGTTGGAACAATGGCTAGATGCCGAATCTCGGCGGGAAATCTTGGCTCGATTCCGTCCATTGATATCCCAAGTTCACACAATTGCGGCGACTTTGGCGCCTTTCTCATAGGTGCGGAGCACGAATTTGCGCTCACCGAGGAGCAGCTCGAGCAGAGGACAGACGTTCACATGGACATCGACTCGGTGAGAGCGGGAAGCATCTTGATTGTTCCGGCCAAAGTAGACGGTGCAGGCATCTATGCAGGAGACGTACATGCGATGATCGGGGACGGTGAATTGGCAGTGCACACCACCGACGTCGCAGCCCGAGTAATCGTTCGTGTCGAGGTGATCAAAGGGCTCAAGCTAGAGGGACCCATACTGCTTCCGCCGCTGGAGGATCTGCCATTTCTGGTCCGGCCTTTCACCTCGGATGAAGTAGGCAGGGCCAAAACCCTTGCCGAGGAGAACAGCACCACACTCGAGGGTCCGGTCCTACCGGTACAAATTCTTGGATCTGGGCCATTTATCAATGCGGCGGTTGACAATGGAGTCAGCCGGGCGTCGCAGCTATTTGGGATGAGTACCGATGAAGTCAAGAACCGTGGGACCATCTCGGGGGCGATCGAGATAGGAAGACTTCCGGGATTTGTCCAACTGAACCTGCTAGCCCCAATGAAAAAGATCGAGGCGCTGGGCATTCTGCATCTAGTCGAAGCACAATACGGACATCCCGCGGGATGGTAATAGAGGCCTGGAGCGGTGAGTAACAGATGCCGGGCATCACGCTGAGGCTACGCGGTCAGCTCGCAGAGCGCTTACCTGGAGGTAGCGGAGTATATGAAGTCGACGAGGGTTCAACTCTTGAAGCGTTTCTAGTTGAACTCGACCTCGCTGCGAGGCACTACGTAGTCATGCTAAACAACACCGTGGGACCAGATCGGACTACCCTGCTCAAAAATGGCGACTTAATAGTGGTATATCCCCAAATGGCTGGCGGCTAGCGTCCACTATTCATTCTGACAAAGACAGTCCGTCGCCTGGTCGTGGCCGTCACTTATGTGTCGCGGCTGACGAGTAGGGGCCGCCCTTCTGCGGTAGGCCAAGCCGCCTAATGTCGGGTCAGAGAGCTACACTCAGTTGCCGTGGAAAGGACTGAACCCACCCGCTAAATGCCCATCCACCTGGGTACCCTCCTTCTTTGATCCGAGGAACACAATGACGGTGCCGGGTGAAGGTTCTCTGTCCACTTCCCTTATAGGTCACCACGACTTCAGAGGAGTGAGTTAGCAAGTCAAAAAGAACTCCCTCGACCTCATAAAGCGGCATGTGGTTCGCCTCGCCCATGAGGTCAAACGATTGTGGGTCAGCACCATCCTGGCTGTCAACCTTGAATGATTAGAGGTAACCTTAGTACTGAAAGTCCCGAAGCGGCACTTCATAAACACGACAAGTGATTGACTTTATCCGCTTCCGCTTAAGCCTCTAAATCTGATTTACTGACTCAACTAGCTGTATAGCCAACTAAAGGCCCTGCTTTATATCACCTGCTAGTGGCATTAGTCCCAAAGGAGCAAGGCAGTTAGTGGCGGCCCAGATGACTAATAGTGCTAGGGCTTTTGCAAGGTCTGGACTTACTGTTCTTAACAGAGGCGAGGTTTTTAGAGGAGGAAGAAGAGATGAAGAGATTAGAGATCATAGATCAACCTAAGGCCACAAAGTGGCTCTTTAGCAATCAATATGCGGCTTTCATTTGGCTCGTCGTCCGAGTATGGCTCGGATACGAATGGATTAAGGCTGGTTGGGGAAAACTCTTCGGAGCAGAATCCAAGGCCTTTTGGGATACAGGACTCGGAGTCAAAGGATTTGCCGAAGGTGCAATTGCCTCCCACGGTGCGCCCCACGGTGCAGTAGCCTATGGGTGGTGGGTCGCATTCCTACGTAACTTTGTCGTCCCTAACTATTCGTGGATCGCAAAGTTAGTGGCCCTCGGAGAATTCCTCATTGGCATCGCACTAATCGTCGGCTTCATGACCGGCTTGACAGCACTCCTTGGCCTTCTCCTTAACTTCACCTACGTCTACTCAGGAACGGTCTCGACCAACCCGACCTTCATAATCCTGGGTGTACTCTTGATCACCGCTTGGAGAATATCAGGTCTCTACGGAGCGGACTATTTTGTCCTTCCATGGCTGCGAAATCTGCTCCATAAGAACAGCGACGTCGATAAGGCGATAGGAAAGCTAGATGAACCAACCAAGGTCGAAACGCCTCAGCCAAAGGACCTTGTGAGTAACAGCTAGTCCTCTCTACAAATTGATCCTCGGAAGGAGGTCGGAGCTTTTCCGGCCTCCTTTTCGCGTCCAAATAGCCTCAAGATAGACCTATCGCCTTCGCGACTACTAATGAATCGAGTGCTACGACTTCGTACTCCTTGGTTATCGCAAGAGGATTTATATCCAGCTCAGATATCTCTGGATGTAGAGTTACAAACTCAGCGACCCCAACCACCGCAAGAGCCAATCTGCTAGCCCCATCGCTGTCTTTGAATCTCCCGGAAATCAAGGCCTTGCCCGCCGCTGTGCTAGAGAGCATCTCGATCGCCTTGCCCTCATCCAAACCATCCACCAGGGCAACCTTAGAGTCAGCGATAAGCTCTGCTAAGACCCCTCCCGTTCCTACTGCGATCAGATGGCCAAAGTTCGGATCCCTCTTTACCCCCACGATCAGCTCCAAAAGTGGCCTGGTCATCTTTTGAATCAATACGCCCCTCACCGGCGAGCCACCGGTCGCTCTCCTTGCAGAATCCACAACCAGATCAAAAGCGTTATCCAAGGACTCGGGGTCATTGATCCCCAATAAGACCGCCCCAACTTCACTCTTATGAAGCAGTGCCGGACAGTCCGCCTTGACCGCCACAGGGAACCCTAACGCAAGTGCGTGTGCCAGCGCAGCCTGCTTAGTGTCGGCAAAAAGAGACTCGACCGTCGGAACGTGCGCCGAAGCCAACATAGCTAGCGACTCCCTCTCTGGATATACTCCATCTGGGATCGATTCAACACCCTTTTCAACTACTCGGCTTCTGTTCTTCGAGGTTTTAGGTCTGGAAAGGTGAAGGAGGCAAGCCAGCAACCTGACGGCTTCAACGGGATTTTCTAGCACCGGAACCCCGGCTTGGCGGAGTTCGTCCATCAGCACCGGAGTAGTCAATCCCGACAGAACTATTGGCATTTGGTATTTACGTCTAACTTCTATCAGTCTTCGAATGGCCGGACCAGCTAGGGATTGCGCCAGCGAGGTGTGGCCGAGATAGACCAGAATCGAATCAAAGAGCGAGGATGAAGCCAAAACCTCCAAGAACTCCCCGGCTATGTTTGCATCATTCAAAAACTGGCCGGTAAAGTCGACCGGATTCTCCAAACCAGCAAAGGGTACTAGCTCCTTTAGCCGTGCTTTAATGTCGTCTGGCAGGGTTGGAAGTTCGAGTCCCACTTCGGCGGCTTCGTCCGCCATCATGATGCCAACTCCCCCCGAAACTGTCAGCAGGCATACCCTCTTCGACTTTGGCTTAAGTCCGAACGACGCCGATTCGGTTATTTGAATCAGGTCGTCCAAATCGGATGCACGCTCAACGCCGAAGTGATCGAAAACCGCACCGATCGCCCTATCGTCTCCAACCATCGCTCCGGTGTGGGACTTCGCCGCTCGTGAGCCAGCTTCAGATCGTCCCGCCTTCAGCAGCACTACGGGCTTATTTGCATCGCTAGCTCTTTCGAGCGCTGACATAAGCGCGGGCCCATTTCGAACTCCCTCGATATATCCGGCTATCACCTCGATCTTTGGGTCGTCCGCTAGGTAAGAGATGCAGTCAGCTATGTTGACTACCGCTTCATTACCCGTAGCAATCCAATTTCCTACCCCGAGGTCTCGCCGCCTGGCAAGTGCCAGAAAGTAGGAGCCAAAAGCACCACTTTGACATGCAAAACCTACATTCCCACTTTTCAATGTTCCCGACTCGAGCGTCGCAGTGAACGATGCAGCTGCTCCAACGGTTGAATTAATTACGCCTAAGCAGTTCGGACCGAGCATGATGACCCCACTATCCTCGCATTGAACCCGAAGTCGCTCCTGCTCGATCTCGCCCTCCCCACCGATTTCGCCATAGCCAGAAGAAAACACCACGACCGATCCAGCTTTGAGCGACGCCGCCTGTTCTATTATGCCCCGGACGAACTTGCTCCCTACTGCGACGACTATGAGGTCTGGCGAGCGGTCCAACTCCAGGAGGCTCGAGTAGCATTTCCTCCCAAAGACCGAGTCATATTTGGGATTGATAGGGTAGATATCCCCCACATAGCCCATCTCGATACTCGCAGCTATAGGCCGTCCGCCGATTCTCGCCGGGTCATCAGAAGCACCCACCACCGCTATCGATTTCGGACTAAACAGCCTCACCAAAGAGCTACTGACCAGCAGACCATCCTGGCGTTCAAGCACGTTGCTCCCCCTTGTTTATATGCGAGGCTACTCCAGCACTTCCCAGAATTGAGCTTTGATACTTAGCCGAGGTCAAGCAAATGGCAGTGTCTATTGCGGTGAGATTTCGATCTTAAGCTTTTGTCAGCATTTTTTCCTCGGGTCAGCTAATCTTGGGGTTAAAACCCTTGGCCACCACAAGACTGAGATAACAGTCGCAATAACACAAAGAGTGGTTGAAATCGAAAACTCATCGCACTAGGGTGGAAATGAGGCCAGCAATTCATCGAGTACCTGCACCGACAGCGGTATTTTGGGTTGCGAGTTTCGGATAATATTTGAAAACGATCGTTGGAGTCTCTAGTTTGGCAAGAACACCCGACCTAGCTCACAAGCACGACCTCCTTGACGAGGTTACCGAATATGTCAGGAGCAATGGGATCTCTGACTTGAGTCTCCGACCTTTGGCGCGAGGAGTCGGGACCAGCCCAAGAAACCTCCTCTACCACTTCGGTTCCTCTGCCGAGATGATCAAGGCGATCGTCGAGAACTCCCTCAAGATCGACCACGAGAACTTCGAAGCGGTCTTAGAAACAATGAACGCCGAGACACCTACCGAGGTCATCCTTGGCATATGGAAGTACTTAAACGCAAATAGGGCCGCAATGCGCCTCTATATCGACCTAGGGTCGCTCGGCCAGCACGCACTAAATGATCTCGAGTATCTAACCAAAGAACTCTCCAGCCCATGGCGACTTGCAATCGCCAACAGCCTGATCAGGGCGAAAATGAGAGCTGAAGACGCCTACGAATTTGCCGAACTTTCCGTTGTCACGCTCTGGGGAGCACTTGTCGCTTTTGGTCCAGGTCCTGACAGCAAGGATGCAGATCCAACGCCGATAATAACTCGGCTAATAAGTATCGTAGAAAATACTGTTGCAGGCTATTGGAAAACTAGCTAGTAAGCGGAACCAGATCGGATACCTTGCACCATAGCGAGCAGGTCATCCCGATTGAGTAGTCGGGTTCGCCTCTGTGTTCCACTACGACTCGCTGGCGCTCTTTTGCTTTATCCAGCTCCCTGTTATATAGCACTACCCGCTGGTACTCGCCCATATCCGATGCCAAGGCAACGCTAAAAAGGCCACTAAGCCTTAGCCACTGCGGTGTTGTTGGCGGCTCAAGGTTGTCATCAAGCCCTACAAGAACCGCACTGTGTGACCTGAAGGCCAGCTTGTGGCAATCACCCGCTAGGACATCACTAAAGAGAGGCAGCCACTCAGGTTCGCAATCAATAATGTTTTGGTACCCGACTAAGCCCGCGACAAGAGCGCTGCCTGGTGCTCTAATTACGTCGCCGCTCGGTCCAAATTGCGCAGATGCACCATCGGCAACAACTACGATCGAGTCCCCCAAAATTGCAGCCTCAGATATATCGTGGGTCACTAGCAACGACGCGATCTTAAACTGAAACAATAGATCGGTTAGAGCCAATTGGTACTCGCTCCGCCTGGGAGCATCTAGCGCCGAAAATGGCTCATCGAGCAGTATTAATCTGGGAAGTTGTAAAATTCCGCTAGCGACAGAAACCCGCTGCCTCTGACCTCCCGAGAGACTCTTGGCTGGGCTGTCGAGGAAATCGGCAAGGTCAAACGCTTCGACTACTCTGTCGAAGAGACTTGACCCTGCGCCCGAGGTCATCTGGGCTATTTCGAGGTGCTGTCCCACATTAAGGTGGGGGAAAAGTGCCCCTGATTGAGGCACAAGGACAATCTCGGCGCTCGAGATAGCCAGGTCCGTCCCCCCTTTCGAAAGCTGGGTCACCCGTCTTTCGCCCTCCACCCCATATAGTTCCCACGCACCGACTATCCCAGCCAACAATGCCGACTTCCCGGCGCCCGAGTAGCCGAGGATCGAAGTCCTAAATCCCGAAGTGAAATCGAGCTCAAGGTCAAACTTCTCGAGCCGACAGGCCACCTCCACCTTTAAAAGCTCTACTTCCTCCCTGTTCTCATTGAGCGGAGCAGCCTTCGTCTGTCCTCTTTTCACCGAGCGCTTGATAGAGGTGAATGCCAGCCTCCTGGGGTATGAAATGGAGCTAAGCCCAACTGCCCCAAGCAGCGTCACCAAGACGGTCACTTCAACCACCGAGAGGGTCGAAGCTAGACCTCCACCATCAAAATTGACGAATGCGAGTATCGGCAGGGAGTAGGGATGGAATGCGACGAGGACCGTTGCGCCAAACTCTCCCATCGCCCTCAGCCAGCCGAGCAGGACAGAGGTCCTAACGCCGGACCAGGCAGATGGGAGGCCGACAAAAACAAAGTTCTCCACCTCGCTCAATCCGATATTTTTACCCGCCCAGTGCAAAAATGGGTCGAGCTGTAAAAAGGCACCCCTCGATCCCTCTATGACGAAAGGCGCCGCCACGAAAGTCTGAGCTCCACACACGCCGATGAGCGTATTGACAAAATGGCCCGCAAATACCTTTCCGAATAGGGCATATGGACCAAAGGTCAATAGGAGTATCACCCCGGCCACCATAGGAGGAAGCCCCATCGGGATTCTGAGCAGTGTCGTCAGAACCCTAGACCATGAACTCTTCGACCTTGCCAGAAAGTAGCCCAATGGAACCCCAATGATGAGCGATACCCCGACTGCGAAAGCGGAAGCCGCCAAGGATACCCAGGTCGCCTCTCCGACCAGAGAGAAGCTGCTCGGGTGGGTTATATTTTTGAGTCCGTAGTAAAACAGGACGGCTATTGGCAGGATCAAAAAGGCGACCAGTGCTAACACCAGCGCCGAGAATATCCCCTTGAAGCCACCCGACCTAAGTCCGTGTGAATCCGCTAGTTTTTCCGCTTTCTCATCCCTCACAGTATGCTAGAAAGGCCTTTTGGTACCTCCGACGTATTTCCGACTACCGCAGGAGCTTCGGTGTTGAGGTCTAACCCCTTCATCAGGGACTGCCCTTGCTTCGAGTACAGAAACTTTACGAACGCTTCTGCCGCAGCTCGATGTGGAGCGCCTTTGAGGATAGTTATGGTAAAACTCGCACCCAAGCTCAGTCCGGTCTTAATCGTCGGGATCTTTGCTAGAGCGGCTTCGTTTGAAAAGAAGAATCCGGCGTCTAGTTGCCCGGTAAGAAGGCGGGCAACTAGCGTCTCCTCGGGAAAGACCTGTGCCGGGTTCTCGGTGGTCCCAAGAATCATTGAAACCAGATTCGGTTGGTTCAACGCTGCTGCTTCTTGTTGGACTAGCTTGAGAGTCAAAGCACCTTTTGGATCGACCGCTGGATCTGTCCGACCTAGCTTGAAGCCCGGTTCAGCAAGCACTTTGTACCACGGCTGGGTTTTGAGTGCAGCGGCGAATTTGGACGATGGATTGTAGCCTATCACTAACGGTGCGGTGGCTAAAGGAGAATACCAGCTCACGAAGCCCCCATTTGAACTGCCCTCTAGCGAGGCATTCACACTCGGGACTGCGGAGATAAATACATCCGACCTCACCAACTTGGACTTGATCTCATTTGCCAGACCGATCGACCCTCCCGGCGTACCATTGAGGGTGTATCCGGTAGCGGTCTTAAAGGCCGGACCAATCACGTTCTCCATTGCCCCGACTAGCGAACCGGCATAGAGAAGCGTAAGGGAACCAGAACCCTTGGCGGCTGAGCTAGCAGTCGACGGAGGCGCACTAGAACTCGCACAAGCCGAGAGCGCCAGGGGAAAAAGAGCCGCTACCGATAATCCGCCGAGGCAACCGGACCTACTTTTGGACGAAGAAGACAAAATCAACCTATGAACCTTTCTAGCTAGTTACTAAAATTAAGCGTCTAACGCTCCCCCTTTTTTTGACTAGCCACGCTGCTAATCGATCAGCTGATAACCCGGCATAGACTCGAGTTCCCTTTTGAACTCGCGGGACTTTGCCTCATTTATCACGATGCTGACTATCTCCGGCGATACGTTCTTTTCATCCCAATACAGATGAGATCTTTGAGATATGCCATCCACTACATCTAGCCCACCATCCCTCGCTATGCATTCAACCGCCAGGGCATAATCAGCGTCTCCCAATGCGACATATTCAACGGCACTCTGGTGATCCAGAAAGATACTCGATGTCTGATTTACCGACTCCAAATCCAACTTGAGTCCTAACAGCTCTAGGGCAAGAGTTTCCGAAGTTCCCGAACCCTTCGGTCGGGCGGCCCATAGCGCTCCCTTGTCGATAGCGTCGCCGAGAGAGGATATTCCGAGGGGGTTTTCGCCCTTCACCGCTACTGCCAATGTCCAGTCGCAAAGATCGAAGGCCGCGGACCTACTGTTGGCAACTTTGGGTTCAACGACACCATGGCGGAGGGCAAAATGAGTCACTCCGGCGGCGAGTTCTGCTTCGGCGGTAGAGTTCTGCGCTGATATCCATCTGTAACGTCGGGTCGGATCCTTGATATTCAGCCAATCGGCAAGAACTCCTAAGCTCGGATCACAGCCTGAGAGAAATATCGAGGTAGATCTAGGAGAGTTCCATACAAACTCGCCGTTGACATAACGGCCGTCTGAAGCTCCGGCTGGACCGCCATCGCGGTGTGACGAAAGGCGAC
>JABEUM010000056.1 GCA_013044475.1 Acidimicrobiaceae bacterium
AATGGACAACCGGGTCGGTTTCGCTCACTGCGGCAGCTTCGACGAGGAGTCCATCAGAGAGGCGCTAGAGTCCGCACGAGATAACGCCAAGTTCGCCACTCCGGACGAGTTTGCCGGCCTCGCCGAACCCGATGGGATCGCAGCAACGCCCCTCGATTTGGTCGATGCCGACTTCCATAGAGCCTTGACACAGCAGAAGATAGCCTTGGCCAAAGAGTTGGAGAAGATATCTCTTCTTGGCGATCCAAGAATATCCAAGATTGAGTCCTCCGACTATGCAGACGTCGAATCAGAAGGTTTCATTCTCAATACCAAAGGGATCAAATCCCACACATGGGCGACGTTCGCCTACGTTTCCGCCAGCGCCGTGGCGACCCAAGGCGAGGACACGAAGACCGGTGGGGGATACAGCGTAGCGAGGGGTTTTGGAGGCATCGACCTCAACAAAGCCGCTACTGACGTGGTAAAGCGGGCAACGGAGCTCCTTGGGGCTTCAAAGCCGACCTCGCGCCGATTGGTGGCGGTCCTCGATCCGAGGATAACCGCCACACTCATGGCGATAGTTGGCGGATCTCTATCTGCTGATGCGGCCCAAAAAGGACGTTCCCTATTCGGCAATCGCCTTGGCGAGGAGGTAGCGAGCGGGCGGTTCGACCTTATGGACGATCCCACTGAGCCGTTAGCGAGGGGGGCTAGCGAGTTTGACGGAGAGGGCCTGGCATGCAGAAGGAACCATCTAATCAAAGATGGAGTACTCCAGACTTTCCTTTACGACTCCTACACCGCTCGCAAAGAAAGCAGAGCTTCAACAGCGTCGGCTACAAGAGGATATTCCTCCACTCCGTCACCGGGTCCCATGGCACTCATTCTTAGGCCCGGGACAAAATCCCAGAGCGAGATAATTTCGGGAATAACAGACGGAATCTTTATCAGGTCCATCTCGGGAGTCCATTCTGGAGTGAACCCTATATCAGGCGACTTCTCCGTCGGAGCGGAAGGCTTTTTAATCAAAAATGGCCAATTGGCTTCGCCGTTTAAAGAGGCCACGATCTCGTCGACGATCCAGAAGATGCTCATGGGGACGATTGACATCGGATCTGATATTGAATGGCTCCCGGGGATATCCGCTGGTCCAACCATTGCGATCGAAGAGATGAACCTCTCCGGGGTATAGTTGCAAGCGCCGGGTTCATCAGCAGAAGAGCAACTCATCAGCGTTGATTTCCATTCGCACACCATGTACTCTGGCGATTCCACCACGACGCTTGAAGAGTTCAGCGAGGAGTTCTCGCGCTCGTCCTTAGACAAGGTCGCAATTACCGACCACCTGACTTGCAGAGGCGCTAGAGAGTTGCACCGACTCTTCGGAGACCGGATAATCCTAGGGCAGGAGTTCCGAGTCAAGGAGGGAGAGATGATTGCGCTCTTCATAGAGCGGGAGATCCCGCCGTCGTTGGACGCAAGAGAGGCCTCGAAGAGGATTCGATCCCAAGGCGGCCTCGTCTATATACCCCATCCGGGAGACAAAAATAGATCATCCATGGGCTTTGAGACGCTTTCTCGACTTTGCTCCGAAGGCTTCGTAGACATCATCGAGGTGGCGAACTCAAAGATCAAAAGCGAACTTTTGATGAAAGAGGCGACTGATCTGGCCCAAAAGCATGGGATCGCAATGGCAGGCGGGTCAGATTCTCACGTCCCTTCGAGCCTTGCCAGTAGTTTCGTGGAACTCAAAGACTTCCACGACTCGCCGAGCCTCCTTGCCAGCCTCTCCGGAGAGCCCAATATCCACTACAGCTACTGCGACCCTCCGAGGACTTGGAGAGCGCGCATCTTGCCATCGATAGCTGAAGGTGAGTCATAAAACCTGATCGGGGCGCCGGTTAGACCCCATATCGCAGAGGATGGATCGCCGCTTAGGCGGCGTCAGTAGACCCCTTCGTTGACGAGGGGGAAGAGGATTCGCTTGGCGTAGTTGATGCCGTAGTCTCCTTGGTCTTGCTCTCCTGGTTTGGCTTACTCCCCTGAGCGGGTGCTTGAGCTGGCTTAGCAGAACTAGTCGAGGACCTGGAATCGTTGCGGTAAAAGCCACTTCCTTTGAAGGTGATCCCGATACTCCCGAAGACCTTGCGCAACTCTGCCCCACAATTGGGGCATTCAGTTAGCGGATCGTCTTTGAAAGACTGGACAACCTCTAAATGCTGGCCACAACCTTTACACGCATATTCATAGGTTGGCATCACGCCTCCACCGTTAGCACTTGAACCCTTAGAGTGCTAATTCTAGACGGTTCACCTCGAAGTTGGACGCCAGTGATCAGCTTAAGCCCGCCCACAAGGGAAAAATGTACTTTTGTCACCATTCGAGCCCAAATAACCTACCCGGGGGCGATCGTCTATCATTGGTTTCTATGCTGAAGATCAACAAGGTAGTTATACCTGCAGCCGGATTGGGGACCAGATTCCTACCCGCCACCAAGGCCCAGCCGAAAGAGATGCTTCCGATTGTCGATAAACCGGCAATCCAGTACATCATCGAGGAGGCGATAGGCGCCGGTCTGGACGATATCCTACTGATAACGGGTCGAGGTAAAAGGACCCTTGAGGATCACTTCGACAGATCCTTCGAGCTCGAATACTACTTAGAGTCGGCGGGCAAGCTCAAAGAGTTGGAGCTAATAAAGTCTATCTCAAACTTGTCCTCCATCCACTATGTGCGACAGGGCGCACCGTTGGGCTTAGGCCATGCGGTCCTGGCCGCCAGAGCACACGTGAGCGAGGAACCATTTGTGGTGATGCTCGCCGATGACATCATGGAGGAATCGTCGAACCTTCTCGAGAGGATGCTCTCCACCTTCTACCATCATGGCAGATCAGTCATTGCACTAAAGCGGGTCTCCAAGGATGAGATCTCTTCCTACGGTTCGGTCGGATACGACGAGGTCGCCGAGGGAATCGTCAGGATTACCAAGATCGTAGAGAAACCGACCGCCGAGGAGGCTCCCTCCGACCTAGCGGTTATGGGTAGGTACGTCTTCACTTCTGAAATATTCAACTGTCTCGATACGACGGACCCGGGCCGCAATGGGGAGATCCAGCTAACCGATGCGATAGCACAGCTATCGGAGCAACAAGCAATCTACGGCGTGATCTTCGAGGATGGACGGTATGACATCGGCTCCAAGCTCGACTACCTAAGGGCGACGGTTGAATTGGCTCTGAAGCGTCGGGACCTAGGACCGGCTTTTAGGGAGATTCTCCTAGATATCATGGCAAAAGACGCAGGCGGGCAGCTCGGCATAACCATGCCGCCGGGTGGTTTTATAAAAAGTGAGCCTTCAGATCTATAGATGAGTAGTTGCGATGTTAGCCTTTGCAACTAGTCACTTAGAGCAACTAGCTTTGACATATGATTCCTCTCGAAGAGGCGCAGGCCCACGTATTTGCCCAAATCACTCAACTCGGCATGACTTCGGTTGAACTGTCTGAGGCGAGGAGCCTATTTACCGCCTCCCCCATAAAAGCCACCGTCTCCGTCCCTCCATTTGATAACACCGCAGTTGACGGCTACGCCGTCAAGTCCTCTGACCTAAAAGATGCCTCATTAGAGAATCCGGTGGTCCTTCATGTGCTCGGAACCGTTGCCGCAGGAGAATCGAGCGATGAAAGCGTCGAAGCAAATACTGCAATGCGGATCATGACCGGGGCTCCGATCCCTAAGGGTGCCGATAGCATCGTCATGGTCGAAGACACTTCCAAGGGTCCAAACGATACCGTCTTGGTCTTCAGGTCGACGGCCGTGGGAGGGAACATCCGAAATGCGGGTAGCGACATCGCAATCGGAGATGTCGTATTCTCCTCGTACACGGAGATCACGCCGGCCGTACTGGGCTCCTTGGCTTCGATAGGCATGAAGATGGTTCCAGTGGTCAAAAGGCCAAGGATTGCCGTCATATCGACAGGATCGGAGCTGACCGACGAAGTGCCGCTACCCTTGGGCAAGATCCGGGATTCTAATAGGCCAAGCCTGATCGCAGCGATCACCGAGATGGGCGCAGAACCCGTCGACTACGGCCCGATACCAGACGATTACGACATACTGAAGGAGGTCTTCTCTCGGGCAAGCCAAGAGTGCGACGCCGTTGTCACCTCGGGAGGCGTCAGCGTCGGTGACTTCGACTACTCAAAGAAGGTACTCGAGGAGATCTCCTCTAACCAGATGAGGTGGATGCAGATATCTATCAAGCCAGCGAAACCTTTCGCTTTCGGAATGATCGGATCCAAAGCGCTATTCGGCTTGCCGGGTAATCCGGTTTCTGCTCTCGTAAGTTTTGAACTCTTCGCCCGACCTTCGATAGCGATGATGATGGGGAATCCTAATCCGTTCAGAACGGTGACGAAGGCTTCGGTTGATGCTGGGATAAAAAGGTCCCCCGACGGAAAGATCCACTTCTTGCGCTCCACGGTAAAGTTCGACCAAAACGGCAAACTTCAATGCCAATTAAACGATGGGCAGTCTTCGCACATGCTGAACTCGCTAGCTCACTCCAACGCATTAGCGGTCGTCCCAGATGGTATGGGAGTCGAAAAGAAGGGGTTGGTCGAAGTAATGCTCCTGTCGAGGCTCCTCTAAGGACGCTTGGTCATCGGATGTAAACCGGCAGCCAATTTGCACCGATGGGTGAGTCGATGGATCCTAAACCATCGACTCGGCATCGTTACAAAAGAGCTGCTAGAATTGTATTTGTGTAATTACAAGCGGATCTTTATACGCTGTAGCAACTAATTGCGAAATTCATTTCCAAAGAAAATTGCCATCTCCCCAAGTCACGAGGCCTGCTTCGTATCGTGGCAAAAGTTCTGCTTCAGATGTTTCTCACACCGACCGATCATGAGAGACATCGGAGGCGGCATTCTCATGTCGCCCTTATGGATATTCTGAGGCACACGGATGGTTGATCTAGGGAACAAAGGCGTCTCTGTCCTGAAGCAACAGGCGCCACCAAAAAAGAGGGGCTCTTCGAGTCAGAGAACGGTCTTGGAACAACACTCTCGGCGCGAGGAAATTATCAATGCCACAAGGTACCAGATGCTCAATGGTGGCACTGACGCCGTGACAATCAGAGGCGTTGCATCCCGTGCGGGCGTCGACCCCGCGCTGGTCTACCACTACTTTGACTCCAAAGAGGGATTACTCCTCGCATCCCAGCGACTGCCTTTCGACCCGCACGCGATAATTCCGACCCTATTGGAGTCAGGTCGCTCGAACCTAGGAACCCGTCTTATTAGGACATTGTTGACTGTGCTGGACTCATCCGAGGCAATGGCCCCGATGAGTTTCCTCTTCCGAATGGCATTTGCCAATCCCGGCTGGGAGGAAAACTTCAAAGACATGGTCATAGTGTCATTTGTGAAACCGATTGCAGAACTACACTCCGAAGATGCGGAGCTTCGAGCATCCGCCGCTGCGGTGACGATCGTTGGGTTAATTTGGGCTCGCTACGTGAATCGGATCCCGTCGATCGACCATGCCTCCGTCGAGTCCCTCAGCTCTATATTTGGCCCGATTCTCGGAATCGATTGATCAGCAAAAGAGACCACCGACGACCGACGTTTCCTTCTCTTGGCTAGCCACCCAGTTCCATTTTGTTTCAGCTGAAACCACCCGTGCTCAAGGGGCCTTTTGGGAACTGCTAGGGTCCTCTCCGCTCACAGCGCAATCAAGCTAAGGAACGCCATTTCCGGCCCAGCTAGGCCAAAGCGGAGGTACCTGATCCCCTTCCAGCTATTTCGGGTGTGAAGGGTGCTTACCGAACTGACCTGGGACTCCACAGGGACCGCAACTGCGAATTGTGCTCAATCGAACATCAAAGCGCCCTGCTCCTCTTTCTTCTCCGTCTGCACAAACTGCTCTCAAACGTCACAAGTACGAAAATCCCATTCGCCAGTACCGAAAGACCACCTCAGAGTTTCCAAAAGGCCCTCAAACGCCACCAGGCAGGCAGACACGACATTTGCCTATACGCCCAAGCGTTGGGAATTCAGGCAATCCTGTACGAATAGCCAAATTCAGCTAACCATCAGCGAATTGCAGGCTAATCAATTTCTAGAGATATAAATAGGAAGACTTCTCAGGCTGCACTCCATTTCACGAGGCATTGCAGTATCGTAACGATAGTTCCAATTGTAAATATGACGTCTAATTGGGGGGGAACAATGAGAGGTCGGCCAGCTATTTCGATAAAGAGGTTACTTCGCAGGGGAGGCGCCCTCAGCGCAATCGCCATCATGCTCGGATCGCTTTCCATCACCCAGGGTGCAACCGCGGACACTTTAGTCCACGTAAGCGAGGGGGGCAATGGGACCTATCTAGCCCTCGGCGACTCGGTGGCATTCGGTTATACGCCACCGGCGGTGACAACTTTAGCACAGTACGAAAATCCAAATAACTTTGTGAGCTACGCCAACTATGTCGCTAGCTCTTTGAACCTCAAGCTCACCAACGCCTCGTGCCCGGGCGAAACGACACTGAGTATGATCGACCCCTTAGCCATCAGCAACGGCTGCGAGAACTCGCTCGGCCAACCTCCCGGTTATCGGACTTACTTCCCGCTTCATGTCCAATACAGCGGTTCCCAACTCGCCTACGCCGTCGGCTATTTGAAGAGTCACCCACACACTCGACTCGTCACGATAGACATAGGGGCCAATGACGCATTCGTCTGCCAAGCGATCACCGAAGATTTCTGTACGAGTCCATCTGAGTTCAAGGCTGTTCTGGACTCGGTCAGCACCAACCTAGCTACCATCTACTCGGCAATCCGCAATCAGGCCCACTATCACCACGCACTGGTAGCACTTGACTACTATTCAACTAGTTACACCAATCAGGCACAGGTGGCACTAACTGAAGCTTTGAATAGCGCAATTATCCAGCCGACGCTTGCAGCTGGTGGTTTGGTAGCAAACGGCTTTTCAGCATTCGAAGTAGCGTCGCAGTCATACGGTGGCAATCCGTGCGCAGCCGGTCTATTAATTAAACTTCCAACTGGACGTTGCAACATCCACCCAACGCTCCTAGGCCATCAGGTACTAGCACAGGCAGTGATTGGTGCTCTCGCCGGGCATCATTCTCAATAATCTGAATTCCGCTCTCGCACCTCAAAAGATTAGCAATCGGTGATAAGCCGCATAGGGTTCGGTCCTGCGGTAGCAACTGCTCCTATAGCCGTCAGTGGTGACCAGCTAGTTCCGGCTGGCGGTTATAGGAATTCCAAAGGAAGGCGATATTTCAGCCAAAGCAATTGGCTGGTGACGGAAAGATCTGTCCGCCGAATCTGGTCCGCTCCGTAATTGCGATCCGACCAGCCATTTCTAACGACGTTCCCATC
>JABEUM010000057.1 GCA_013044475.1 Acidimicrobiaceae bacterium
CTATATGCCGTCTGCGGGTGTATACCTTGAGACAGTGCCCACTCACGTAAATTCATTAGATCTTGTTATAGCGCATCACTGCGACAACTGTTGCAACCCTCCAGAAACGAGACCGTAGCTAACGGTGTTTTCTTAATGCCTGATCTTTGTGAAATGAGTTAGATCAGCGAGATCTGAGCTGGGCTAAGTAGGGCTAAGTGGCGGAATCGGATTCGTTTTGGATCTGGGCGCTGGTCCCGCCTGGCCACTGAGCTATAAGGCTATAGCGATCACCGCGTATCAGACTTCGGCGCCATTCGATCGGATCTGAGCCTGACATAGCAAGCCTGTTGATCGAAAATAAACCGACGTTTCCTGATATTTTCAGTCTGAGCTGGTCGGATGGACCCGGAACTATCGGTTGGATCTTCTCCCACCCTCCGGTTATCCGCACGCTGCAGTGCTTGGCGAGTGCTTCATATAACCCGCCAGTGGTTAAATCAACATCCAAAAGCGCACCAGCCCGACTCCACGGGAGCCAGGATCGGTCCCAGCCGATGGGATCATCTCCTGCGTAGCGCAGACGTTCAATGTATATGGCGTCACTGGCATCTTCTCCGAGGAGCCGTAGTGCCTCTGCTGGGGCCTTCTCGCGCCTGGAGGTGATGACGATACTCTTTTCAACCAAGCCCTGAGCCCTCACGGTGGAGGCCAAGCTGTACAGAGCGTTCAAAGGCTGTTCCATTAGTGTTCGCGTAACGGTCGTTCCCCGGCCTCTTCGACGCACTACGAGTCCATCGGCTTCAAGATGCCGTATAGCCTCACGCACGGTCTGTCGGCTCACTGCGTAGCGCTGAGTCAACTCCTCTTCGGTCGGAAAGCGGGAGTCAAATTCTCCCCTTCCCGTACGTTGCCGGAGATCATCGCTAATCTGCGCCCACAATGGAAGAGGACTGCTCCGGTCTGCTGCCTCGATCATATTAGAGCCCCGCAAGAAAGAATGACAGGACCAACACGGCCATTACGAATATGGTGACCAAAGTCATCGCCGGATCTTTTTCGATCGAGAAGGAGACGATTGCTACGGCGACTCGCAGGATTGGAGTCAAGATGAGCAGCATCGTCCCGAGCACGATAATTCCGCGTCCCTGCCCTTTGGAGAGGGAAGTAGCTAGCGCAGAAAAGGAGTGCGGAAATTGAGTAGTCCCTGACGTCAGGCCGTGGAAGGAGATGCTACCCGTGAAGGAGGCGTACGACGGGTGGTGGACGAACATTACTACTATCCCTGCGATGAAGACGAGCACGCTGACAGAGACGCCAATGCGCAGCACGAGGCTGATGGTGATCTCTGTCAAGCGGATCTTCTCTTCCATCTCCTTGGCAGCTTCGGGTGTGGCGGGTGGTCGGCGAGTCAAGCGCATTTAGAAGAACCCCCTTTGCAACATCTCTAGGGAAATGACCACCAAAACCACCACAAAGATTAGCCTCACTGCATGGCTGGTGATCTTTCCTAGGACTTTGGAGCCAACTGTGGCTCCAATTAGGACCCCGATTGCAACAGGGGCGGCGATGATTGGGTCAATTTGACCTCGGGTAAAGTAGACTCCCGCACTGGCAGCAGCGGTAACGCCAATCATGAAGTTGCTAGTAGCAGTGGAGACCTTCATGGGCAGGTGCATGGCAAGATCCATCGCCGGAACCTTGAGGGCTCCAGATCCAATACCAAGTAGCGCACTGACCAAGCCTGCGATATACATCATGAACAGGCCGAGTTTGGTTCCAGTAACTTTGTAGGAGATCTCCCGTTTCTCGGCTTCGTCGTAATATTCACCGTGGAGCTCCAGCACGTTAGCGATCCGGTCGTGTGAAACTGTCAACGGAGCAGCGGAACGGCGACGTTGGAAGGTTGCAGCCGCCGAGTAGGCCAGAACTATACCAAAGAGGATGAAGAGAAACCTCGTTGGTAGCAAGGTGGTGAGGTAAGCGCCGCTGACCGCACCGGTTGTAGTCGCGATCTCGAGAAACATCCCGGCACGCAGGTTAGTCATCTTTTCTCGCACATATGCAGCTGCGGCGCCACTGGAAGTAGCGATGACTGAAACGATGCTTGCACCGATTGCGAGACGGATGTCGACATGGTACAGCAATGTCAACACTGGCACGATTACCACTCCGCCACCGAGGCCAATCAGTGAGCCAAGGACGCCCGCAACGATCGAGATCAGACCCAGGGAGATCACGAAATCAAGAGGTGTCATGTTTAATATTGTACATACAATCGGATGACTGTACATCAGGAATTTAAGCTTTTTTGGCGGTTCTTTGTTCTGGCATAGTGTCGCAGCGGTCTGGCACCCGTAGACGGGTTATTTTCTTGGCGAATTGTTCTCCTATCCGCAAAAGGAAGGACGACGAAGGATGAAATGGGAAGGCTTTAGTGGAAGGCGAGATTTAGGCGAGACCAAATTGGCGTTGGGGTGATCTTGCCTGAGTCACAAGCTAAGAGCCAGATGAGTGGAAGTTGGCCGCTAGGGATGTAAAAGAACCAGTAGATGACTACAACATGCCAAGGATGGCAGCGTCCCTTCTATTGGGGGCAGCCAGTTCGCCTAGCAGCGGAACTGGGCCATGGCAGGGCTGGCGATCAGCGGAACCTACGGATACAGGAAAACTCGGCTATTCCACTTTGACTTGGATGAGTCTAAAAGTTACTGAGGCTGGTTCTGGAGGATTCTTACCTCGATCAAAAGTCCCGCAGGGGTCGGCGGTGACACCGTTTGGTAGCTGCTTGGGGGCGGGTTCTTTATGCCGATCTCCCAAAAGTTTCCATCTGAACCGGCAATTCTCGCGATCAGGTTGGACCCCGAATGAGACGTGGTGTTGGTAAGAATCTTCCATCCTCTATTCCCTAAGGCGGGTACAAAAAAGGAGTTCAGCTTCGCCGGTGGAATTGATACCTCGAGAATAAGACCTCGATCAAAAGCACCGGCTCCTTGGTCAAAGTTCTCCACGCCTATCAACTTTGAAGATGTCGGTATGAAGGTAGCTGCTGCTACGTTGGCCGGCAAGAAGCCGCCAGATGTTATCTGGTTTAGGTAGCTGGAAGCAGGCATTTCTGGATATGGAAGCGGGAGGTTAGTAGGCGAAGATGAGGTCGGGACCGCCATGATCGCCCCGACGGCCATGCCGATCAAAAGCACGATTCCTACTGCCCATGCGATTTTGTTCTTCAATTGTCGGGAAGTATTCGTTATTCTCACCTTTCTGAAGTGACCATTGAAGCCAAATTAGTTTATCGGTGCTTGAGAATTGTTAAGAAATCCTGCTGCCTAGGAGATCATTGCTGTTCCACCAGGACGAAGTGTCGATTTATTCACCTCGACTATTCCTGGACCAGGCAACAAGTTATAGTCGCCAAAACCTGAGTGATTGGCGGAGTGATCTCGGAATTGATTCAAGGTGAAGCTCTACACTGTTGGTCAAGTCATCTTTATGCTCAGTCATCCCGACGAGAGGTTATTTTTTCCGCCGAGTTCCGGTGACCCGACCTCAGCGCTGCGACCATGCCTTTTTAGGATAAATCTCGACGGTTCGTGCGGCGATTGAGGACGTGGACTGATCGGAAAATCTGTGAATAGGTTAGAGTGTACTTCTCACTATCCTTTGGATGTGGCAACGGCGGCGTGGCCGAATGGTTAGGCAGAGGCCTGCAAAGCCTTGCAAAGCGGTTCGATTCCGCTCGCCGCCTCAATTGGCCCCTATCGAAATTAGATAGGGGTCGGTTTTTTTGTGCTGAGGATTAAAACGCCAACAGTGCAATGATTCGGCTAGTTAGCTGCTAGGTTAATGGCCCACGGGCCGTTGGCGCAGCTGGTAGCGCACTTGCATGACGCGCAAGGGGTCAGAGGTTCGAGTCCTCTACGGCCCACCAAAAGTCTGTTGCTAAGGCTATTGTCCTGGAAAAAACCATGTGGCCTGATCCCCGTGAACTGATCAAGCGGCTTAGTTTTCGGGGTCCTGCCAACTGCCAAGGGACGTTGGTAAATTATGACCGAATGCCATGCTTATGACCATGCCACGTATTTCTGTTTTTATCGCTTCGTCGGCCGACAATTTCAGCTTCATCCACGTGCGTTGCTGGCTTCGAAGTGCGGTCAGGGCGTAATTGAAGCCGCATCTAAGCCGATCTGAACGATCTTCGCTACGCGGCTCAGGTCAACATCGGAAGTCAGCAGCGATGCGCCGTGGCGGTGCGCTACTGAGGCGATCATACAGTCGACCATGCCGCGAGGAGTAATGCC
>JABEUM010000058.1 GCA_013044475.1 Acidimicrobiaceae bacterium
GAATGTGGACTAGTCTTGCAGAACTAGCGAGATCCCACCGACCAACTGGCCAAAAGGTCCTGAAGGTCTCCCGAACTTGCTGGCGGTCAAGCGGAGAGGATCTCTCTTTCGCTGCTGCCCTGATGACGAAGTATCCGCTAGCTACAATGTGGATAGTGACAGACCCTGAATCATTACTAGATCCACGCATCTCCATGGGACCGGAGCTGGGGGATTTGCCGATCGTCGAAGAGGTTGAACAAGGGCTGATTAGAGTGCTTGCGCCGAACTCTTCAGCGATGACTCTGGACGGTACAAATAGTTACTTAATATACGGAGCAGATGGATCTGCGATCGTTTTGGATCCTGGTCCCGATTCCCCGGCGCATTTGACGAGGATATCTGAAGTCGCTTCTAAGCGTGGACTCGATATTCGAGCTGTATGTTTGACCCATCACCATTTAGATCATTCAGAGGCGGCCTTCTCATTTGCATCCGCACTAGGAGTAGAGGTTTTCGCTCATCCAGAGTGCTTTGATAAGCTTTCCTATAGCCGCCTGAAGTTGTCTGGTCGGGCATCGATCTCTGGGATCGAGTTTGAGGTGATTCCTACCCCTGGTCATTGTGGAGATCACTTGAGTTTTTTATTGCCTTCCGGAGTACTTCTGACCGGGGATCACATCCTTGGACGGGGCACGTCGGTCGTGGTCTTTCCGGATGGAAATCTCACCCAGTATCTCGATTCGTTGAATCGTGTCGCAGATATTGACTTTTCCCGACTCGCCCCTGGACATGGGCCGGTGATGGATAAGGGCCTTGGCGAAGAAGTGATTAGCTACTATTTGGCACACCGCAAACAGAGATTGGACCAGCTTGTCACGGCGATCAGCCAGAATCCTGGAGTATCGCAAGCCGAGCTTGTGGAGCTAGTCTACGGAAATCTACTGACCGAAAAAATTAAATGGGCTGCTTTGGCTTCGACGCTGGCGTCCTTGAGGTATTTGGAGGATTCCGGGGTAGTTGTCCAGGGGACAAATGGTCGCGTTGAGCTATTTGATACGCCACGATCCTAGGTGTCAGAATTTCTAGTTTCCTTGCTCGGGGCTGATGGGAGCTTGTCCGTCAGCCACGACAGACGATGACCAAGGGTGAGAGCCAAAATTCCGTCCATTCGGAGCGATTTGTGGGAAGACTTCGCTCTATAAGTGGGAGAAGCATCCAAGGAATCCACTTTGTAGCCGATGGGCCCGGCTCTTCAAACGGTGAGCAATCGATCCCAAACGATGTGGTTTTGCGCTACTGGTGGATTTAGCTTTCTAAGCTGGCGGCGCCCTAGAAACGCTGCCCGACCGACCATTTAGAGATCCGCAGCCTTGCCGAGATCGTACGAGCCTGCTGAATTAGTTTCGGGGAGGAACAGGCTGTGATTATTGAAGAAGCTGTGAAACGGATCAACCATCCATCGGGGCAACGGTAATACATCGGCAATTATCGAGTCGATGTGGCGGGAGGGGATATAGATAACCTCCGCTTGGTCGCGCTCGGCGCTCGGTACCTTTGGATTGGCGGATGCCGAGAGAAGGCGGGCTAATTCTTGTTGATCCATCGCTCTTTTAAGGCGACTCGATTCGCAGCGATTCATGACGAATAGGCTCGGTGACGTGGTCAATTCAGAGCGGGAGATTTCCCGATTGATCGAAGCTAGCGAGAAGATTCCTTTAGTGTCATCGGTTCCTACGAGTACGACAAGTGACGATCGTGCCAATGACAATCTTCCCAAAAGGTTTCTCGACTCGATATCATTGGATCCGGTGTCTGAAGATCCTTCGAAATCGCAGCCAACGTCTACGACTAGGTGTCCGAAATTGCTTGTCAATGTTTCGAGCGTGGAGCTTATCGAATCTTGATCCCATCCGAGCCAGTCTCGCTTTGTGCGACCGGATTTCAAGAGGGAGTAGCACCGGGTACTCACCCATTCGAGATACGGATCGAGATCCCGCTTTTCAAGACGGGAGATCCTCGTCGCCCTAATAAGTTCGGAGATTCCCATAGCATTGGATCGAGCATCGTTTAGAAAGGCCTGTTCGCCTCGTAATCTGGCGTCTACCAATAGCGAAGAGCCTCCGATTTGTGACAAACCCTGCGCAAGAGCCATGGCAATCGTTGAAGTGCCCACCCCACCGGAGCCGACAACTGAAATTATGTGGCCAGTTGTCCGTCGCTCTCCTGTATTCGTCGAGGGCGAGTTGGCCTGGTCGCGATTCGATTCGGGGGTCTTGAACTTGTTGCGCCATTTTTTTGATCCAGTTGACGTGCCGATGGTGGACTCTTCGAGAGTCTTATTCGAGGGGGTGGTAGAGGGAGGTTCTGGGCTGATGGGACTTACCTTTTCTGCCGGTGACTTCAACTCTTGCGTCGAGCTATCTGACCCATGGTCGTTCGTGTCTGCAATGTCAGAGGTTGGGGAGGGAGCATTGGGGAGCTGTTCAGCTACGAAGTCGAGATTCTGGCCACTTGACGACGGATATTCGATATCCAAGTTCTTCGGCCAACCGTCCGCTAGCCAGTCGTAATCCAAGTTTTCGGGCGGTGGGGTTACCCCGGGGCCTTCACCAGGACTTTCTGGCCATTGATTTGCCAATTGGTCGACGGGATCGGCGACTGACTTGTGACCCCGCTCGATAGCACGGAGCAGATCTTTCAGAATCAGTGGTTCGGGGAGACAGGTGAAACCCGGAGGTGCATTATTACCGATTACGATAACGCGGGAGCCAGAGATGCTATCGCTACTGGAATGCTTGCGGTCCTCGATGACACCTTCCAAGGAGCGAAGGAGGCTCGCATCTACCACTATGAAATCGTCGCCGGCGAGTTCTGGGAGCATGGCCGGATGGGGATAGGAGATGACCGTAGCGGGGATGGGGCTGTTATATATCCATCTGGTTATCTGTATGGGCCAGCTCGACCCCTCTTTAGCTACGAAGTGGAGACGCATCTATCCCACCTGTGACTGTGTTGATCCATTTTGTACTGCCAAGTTTGCAATCGAGCCATTACTAAGTTGCAACTGACTAACCCCGGTTGGTGGGTAGATTACGTCCTGCTTGGGAAATGGCAAGGCTCCGGTGGACCTAACGAGTGTTATCGTGGCGGCAACCTGGCCTTGAGCTATCGCCATCATTTCTTCAAAGCTGCGAACTGCCAAGGTGATTGAGATCGTCTTCGGACTCGAACTGCTGAATGAGCTCGTGAGCTCGGAAACCGATAGGACTAGAACCGACCTACCAGCGGTTATCGTGTTGGCCGTGGGGCCGGTTCCATAGGTGGCGAGGACATCCACCCGATCGCCAGGTGAGATCGAACCTTCGACGGCTCTGGCGGATGGAACTTCTAAGGTGAGCTCGCGGTCGGCGTGGCGGATGATCGGGGCAACTTCCGATTGGGTGATGGGTTCATTTGGCTCTAGCGGAACGAGGGCTTGTTCGCCAAGCAGATCAGCTGGGCTGGTAAGAAATAGTGAATTGAATTGGGACTTTGTGGGCATCTTGAGGGTGGTTAGATCGTTGGCTGTGATCGGTTGATAAGGTGCTATCGATTTTTTAGGGACCACGATCAACAAGGTCGATATTCCAGACTGATTTGAAAATGACCAGGAAAGCCCGAAGATTGCCCCTACGATGAGCACCGAACCAACCAAGACTCTTTTAGTGGCCGTTCTTGAAACCTTCGTCGGAGTTCGCCCGTCTTCAGCTGGGTTCGGGGCGGGTGTTTTGATGTCTTTCCAGCCAGCGCTGCGCTTTTTTACGGAAATGGTCCTCATAGAGAATGGGTGTGGGACGAGCAACCCCCGGCTTTAGCCGTGGGGAGGGATAGTCCCACTCGGGCCACAGGCCCGACCTCCTTTCGCTGCTCGTATCCCCAACCATCTGCACGCTGCAATAGCGTGTAGTGGCGATGACTGATTTCCTGCATGGTTTCTCCCTTCGTTGTGATGTTGAAACTGCCAGAACTTCGCACAGCTACTTCTCCAACGTGAGTACCCATCTTCTTGCCCGATGGAGCTACCGCTCGCACTAGATCGCCGGTCTGAAACCCTTGTATGCACTTGATACGCGGACGTGCTAGACGTGGAAATCCCGACTTGTCGGAGATGGTGCGAGAGTATGTCCCGCGCCCTGTCGCCTTGGAGATGATGACGCTCGATGGGTAGGCAACCACACCGTTGACTTGACCTACGCAGATGGCATCGAGCTACGCAGATGGCATCGAGAGAGTGGGACTTTGTTAGTCCGAATCTGCTTCGGTTCCACTTCGTCTGTCCGCCAGTGCCTACGCTTATTGACAAGCCAGTTGCTCGAAGGGCATGATAGAGCGCCCAGCGAGTGGAGTTGACTGCCGCTTCGTCTTTGAGGGGCGCTTTTGAAAGAGCTAAAACCCACTTGGCTGTGGCCTCTGCTTCGGTAGGTGCAAACCGAGATGCCAACCATGGCTTTAGATCGAGATTGTCCTTTGACTGATTACACGGGATACACGCCAGCGTTAAATTGGAAACGCGGTTGGAACCGCGCATGATCTTCGGTTGGATATGGTCGATGTTTAGCGGTACATCCGCCGCTCCACAATAGGCGCACTTGCGTTGCCACTTCTCCAGCAGATACTCACGGACCTCGTAACCCTGTAGCGTCCCCTGCTGGTACTCCACTCCACTAATCTCAGAGTTTTGCATCTTCTGTAGGTCGAAGCGTACAAGCTCCTGGTGGATGCCTGTGACGGGTGCCCACTTAGGTAGCCTGCTCACTATCGACATAGTGGAGTCCACCCTGTGTCGAAGGCTCGGCGCTAACCACCCTTTGGACTTCGTGCGGTTGTTGAATCGTAGGGACCTGTAGCGAAGGTTGCGACTACGCCGACCTCGCCTATAACTCGCACGCTGTTGCAGCTTGTTATGTATGTACTGTCCTCGATGTTGCAATTCAATTGCTACAAGTCCTACTCTTCCATCTGAGGAGTCTCGGAACACTGAGATGCCCGTAGCCTTGGGGCCTGGATCGATACCGATCTCGACTCCGGGTACTTCTGATTGTGTTACTTCACTGTCCGCCAGGCGAATGACGAACGGAGCCAGACGATGGACCCTGGCTCGTTTTGATTTCAGCAATTTCCGTGCTCGTGCTGGCGAGCATGGTATAAGCGGATTTCCGTGTTTGTCAAGCACAAAAACCCGCAAAGCCGTTATTTGTAGAGCCGCAACGCTCCGGTCTCCGTCCCTGCCTGATCGCTCAGCCTTCAACGGGTTACGCCCGATTTCTCGGGTCTCCCCTCGACCATGTTGCACGACAGTTGCAGGGTTGCCCCTGCGGTCGCTCCCCGTTTCGTCCTTGCCCCTAAGGTTGTCTGCTGAAGCGAATTCTGAAGCAGCAGACTGAGGAAGCATCTGCTGGTGAGTCTTGTTGCTTTCGTGCAACGTAGTTCACCTCCTTTCAAGGTTCACTTGGTCTGGTCAACCTGGGCTTGTGAGACCTTCCCTCAAGCCCCCGCCTTTAGGCGTGGGGTGGTTGACCTGTGTACTCCAGGTAGATCTGCGGGGCTCGAATCGCGATAACGCCTCAAATTATCACAGTGCGTTGTTAAATGCTACAAGTGTGGTAATAAAGTATAGAAATTACTAACCGCTACGTCGTTTCCCTCTACGAGGTCTTGTCTGGCCTGTTCTAGCAAGTTAGGATCCTGTCTCGGCTGGCTAGTTGGCTTGGGGTGGAGGTCATGGATGGGTCACCCTCCGCCAAATGTGCAACTGGCCGGGAGAGCGATCGGGGAGATTCTTCGTCGGCTGCTAGCCAGTGCTTGCCAAAGCCACCCTTGAAGTTCCACAATTTGAATTCTGGTTTAAACAGCTGCGCAGTCGACCTTGGATGATGATTATTGATGATTATCAGGATATTTCGTTAAATTCCAGTGTCTTTGGACTAAAATATCGACAATGGCGCATACAAGGGAATCGCACTCCGAGTGGTTGGGATCGAAAGAGACCGCCGAGATGCTCGGAATTTCTCTCAGGACTATCTATCGGCTCGTCGATGACGGCCAGCTCCCTGCTTACCAAATCGGACGTGTTATAAGGTTCAAAAGGGATGAAGTCGAAGCATTCATTGAGTCGACCCGAATTCAGCCCGGAGATCTGAGGCATCTTTACGAGATGAAGGCGCAAAGTGGTCAAGAAGAATGAATGCCCTCAATGATCCCGACGTTCGTTGCGATTGGCTAAGTGACCACGATATCGATTTCCGCTATAGACCCCTGTGGCACCAGGATCTCCTGATCAGGAGAGGAGGCTATCAGGTGGTCTTCGCCGACGCCGAGAAAGACGAGTCGCGTGGGGGTTTTCGAGGTCGCCGTGCGGAGTACTATAGACGCTCCAGTACCCAGGTTGGCTTCGATCCAAGCCAAAAATGTACCATTAGTTTCAAGTTTTGGCTCCAAAAAAGTACTTGGGTTAGGGGTAGGGGTGATGTTGATCGAACGGATCCAGCCGAAGGATAGGATCTTGATTGGAATTCGGTTGCCCTCGATCGGGCCGCACATGACGCCGTCTTTGGACATCGACCAGACTGGAAGGGACAGGATTCGTCCCGAAGACATTGTGAAGGTAATCGGCCGAGTAGTCAGAGACGCAAGATGTAACTTTTCGGCGAGCGTTAGCGAAGCATATTTGGCTTGTTCGAACCTTTTTGAGCTGTGTCTTTTCGCCGCACTCTCCAGGTCGAGGTCTGTCGTCCAAATTTGGAGATTTTCCCATAAGGGATCCCTCCCTGCTTGGTGGGGTTTAACATCTTCGGGATCGTGCATCTTTGGCCTTACTCGCAGCGCTTCGTGAGATAATAACTATGGTGGGTTTCGTTCAATAAGATAGGCGATATATGGACCAAGGTAAAGGCCGAGCTTAGAGAAGATGCGAGGCTTGGCGAGATGAGCAATCTTTGAAGATAGGTTTTCAGTTCGATATTGATAGTGAGAGGACAAAGTCTTTTGGCTGAGACCGTACAACTAGAGGTCCCAGGAAACCACCTAATGTTGGGATTGCTTGGTCAACACGATGAAATGTTGAAGAGTATAGAGTCGTCATTTCCCAACACTCAGATTATCGTCCGTGGGAATCAAATATCGGTCTCCGGGGAGGAAGTTGACAGGGTTGCCTCACTCTTCGAAGAACTCATCCTTCTGCTCGAGAGGGGCGAGAAGATCAATGGTGAGAACCTGATTCGATCGATAGATATGATCAGGGCGGATGAGAGACCCTCAGAGATAGTGACCTTAGAGTTGCTGAAGTCCTCCAAGGGCCGTTCGGTGAGGCCCAAGACGGCTGGCCAAAGGGCATACGTAGACGCGATTGCTAAAAATACAATCACTTTTGGTATTGGACCCGCTGGAACCGGGAAGAGCTATCTTGCGGTGGCGCTAGCGATTCAAGCGCTGCAGTCAAAGACGGTCAATCGGATTATCCTGACCAGGCCTGCCGTAGAAGCTGGCGAGAGGCTTGGATTTTTGCCGGGAGATCTGATGGCCAAGGTGGACCCCTACTTGAGGCCACTCTATGACGCCCTATATGACATGTTAGATCCAGAAGTCGCCCAGAGGCTTATCGAAAGGGCGACGATAGAGGTGGCGCCGCTGGCGTTCATGCGAGGACGGACTCTAAATCAGAGCTTTATTATCCTTGACGAGGCTCAAAATACGACACCCGAACAGATGAAGATGTTTCTGACCCGGATTGGCTTCGGCTCTAAAGCGGTTGTCACCGGGGACGTCACCCAGATCGATTTGGCGGGAAGGAGATCTGGTCTTGTCGGCCTCGAGGGGTTGCTTGGAAAGATTGACGGTATTGAATTTGCAAGCCTTACAAATCGCGACGTAGTCCGCCACCCAATAGTTTCGAAGATCGTAGCAGCATATGAACGCAATGAGGTAGAGAAGTTGACGCGGGACCAAGAGAGGCGTTCTAGGTGATACCAGACGTGTTCGTTGCTAACGAACAGGACGAAATTAGAGTGGATGAAGAGTTCTGGGTAGAGCTAGCCAAGGGAGTGCTTGAGTCACAAGGTGTGAGCGGAGCAGGTGAGCTTTCGGTCTTGTTTGTCGATGAGGCAGCGATCGCTAGCCTCAACGAGCGGTTTATGAATAAAAGCGGTCCGACGGACGTCCTCTCTTTTCCAATTGATCTCGATTCGACCCTCGGCGGGCGGTCGCCAGACAGTGGTGGGACTGGCCCAGCTGGTGGCGGACCTAAGAAATCCGATCTTCCTTATCTTCTTGGCGACGTAGTAATCTGCCCAAAGGTTGCCATGGTTCAATGCGAGGAGCATCTGGGGGATCGAGGACACGACGGTAGTTTCGATGACGAGATAGCTTTGCTTTTGGTGCACGGGATCTTACACCTGCGGGGTATGGATCACGAGCAGGATGACGAGGCCGAGATAATGGAGGCAAAAGAGGACGAAATCCTTTCTTCCATTTATCGCCCCCTCAAGGAGCGACGACAGAGGTGACACCGTTTAAACAGGTGGGATTAATAACGAATTACATCGTGGCAGCTAGCTCAGGTGCTACGACGAAGTTCACTTCGCACTTCAGTTCAAGAGAAGTGACGCTGTTGCTCGTGGCGACTGCGTTGGTGGTATTTTCCGCCTTCCTCTCATTTGCCGAGACTGGGCTAACCCGAATGTCTCGGATAAAGGCCTCTGCGATGGTTGAACAACAGAGGCGAGGAGCACAACGCCTAGTAGCACTTCTCGAGGCCCCATCTGGCTTTTTGAATCCGATACTTCTGCTCACGCTGGTCAGCCAATTAGTAGCTGCGACGCTTGTCGGTATCGTATCCGAGCACGTATTTGGTGGACTTGGAGTTGCTATCGCGACCGCAGTCGAAGTGCTAATCATCTTCGTATTTGGGGAAGCACTGCCTAAGAACTGGGCCGTCCGCAGACCCGAAGAAGCAGCCCTTTTCAGTGCTCCGATCGTCGTTGGTATCCTGAAGATCTGGCCAATAAGGGCGATATCGAACCTCGTGCTCGGTCTAGCAAAGTCACTCTCCCCGGCATCGAAGAATCATTATGGTGCGGCGGTTTCGGAGGAGGAGCTTCTGGCAATGGCCGACGCTGCTTTGGAAGGAGAGGTGATCGAGGGGGAGGAGCGAGAGCTGATCCATTCGATTATCAACTTCGGAGATACCGTGGCACGTGAAGTTATGGTTCCTCGTCCCGACATTGTAGCCATTGCTGTCTCAGAGCCAATTTCCAGCGCTATCAAATCCGTTTTGGACAGAGGTTTCTCTAGGATCCCGGTTTACGAAGAGAATATAGATAACATTTGCGGGGTTGTATTCGCCAAGGACCTTCTCAGGGTGGTTGTCAATAAAGAGACCGACAAGTCACTTAGAAAGTTGATAAGACCGACGCACTACTTTCCGGAAACCAAACCGGTGGCGGAACTGTTGCGCGAAATGCAGGCAGGAAAGTTTCACCAGGCGGTGATCGTCGACGAATACGGTGGAACCGCCGGCATCATCTCACTGGAGGACTTGATAGAGGAGTTGGTCGGCGAGATAGTCGACGAGTATGACCAAGAAGTGCCCGAAGTCCAGGCATTAGAGCAAGGCGGTTATTTGGTGTCGGGATCCTATTCGATAGATGAACTATCGGAGCTCCTAGACGCCGATTTGCCCGAAGGAGACTGGGACACCGTCTCTGGATTTGTTCTCGGTCTCTTAGGGCATCTTCCCGAAGAAGGCGAAATAGCCGAGACCGAAGGATTTTTGTTCAGGGCGGACAAGGTAACCGGAAGAAGAGTCGTTTCAGTCAAAGTGGAGCCTAGGCCCTCTGACTGGGGCGAAAAATCAGATGAGTTGAGCTAGCAATGAGATCCGGGTTCGTGAGCCTCGTAGGTAGGCCAAATGTGGGTAAGTCGACCTTGCTAAATGCAATGGTCGGACACAAAGTATCGATAGTCTCTCCTCACCCCAACACGACTCGCTCTCGTATTAGGGGTATCGTTGACCACAAAGGGAGTGAGATTGTAGTAGTTGATACTCCCGGACTTCACAAACCAAAGACGCTCTTAGGCGAAAAAATGAACGAGACGGCCACAGAAGTCATTCGTGAAGTCGACCTTGTTTTGATTCTTATTGACGCTAAAGCGGGGATAGGAAGAGGCGATGAGATGATTCTCTCCCAGTCCCCTCCTTCGGCCTTTGTGGTCCTGAACAAGTGCGATGTTATCAAGCCGAGGTCGATTTTAGACCAACTCTCTCGGCTAGGCGAATTTGGCTTTGAAGATTACTTTGCCATCTCGTCAAGAACGGGTCATGGGGTGGATGAACTTCTCGATGCCGTTGCGGCCAAAATGCCCGAAGGCCCGAAGCTTTTTCCAAGATCGATGGTTTCGGATACTCCAAAGCAATTATGGGTGGCAGACCTGGTGAGGGAGGAGCTTTTGAAGATGGCGAAGGAGGAACTTCCCCACTCTATTGCGACCGTCGTCTCTGAGTGGGACCCGCCACTTGTGAGGGTAGAAATACTCGTGGAGCGAGAGTCGCAGAAGCCTATTGTTATTGGCAAGGGCGGGGAGATTCTCAAGGCTGTTGGTATCGCTGTTCGACAGCAGCTGCCTAAAGGAACCCGGCTTGAACTATTTGTCAAAGTAGACAAAAATTGGCAAGGTTCTTCAAAGTCGCTTAGCCGTTTAGGGCTCATGCCTTGAGGCGGCCAGCTTATGACAGATCGAGTAGACCCGAGCACGATAGATGGTGGAAGATAGATGACAGTTCGCTTGCAAGATATGCTTGGGGGAGTCTGGAAGGGCGAGGGACGAGGTTCCTATCCTACGGTTCAAGACTTCAAATACACAGAAATGACCAGTTTCAACCACGTCGGCAAGCCGTGGATAGGTTTTAGTCAGAGCACTAAATCAAAGGAGTCCGAAGCACCCCTGCACTCGGAGTCGGGCTTTATTAGGTTGCTACCCGAAGGAAATATTGAGTTAGCGGTGGCGCATGCATTCGGCATTGTCGAGATTTACACCGGATTGATGGAGGAGTTGGAAGACCACCTCATTCTGAAGCTGAATAGCGCCGCGGTTGTTTCTAGCCCGAGTGCCAAGGTGGTTGAGTCGACCGAGAGATTGATCGAGGTCTACCCCGATCTACTTCGATACAGATTCCTAATGGCCATACCGGGCTATCCACATCAGCTGCACCTTGAGGCTGAACTGAAGCGGGCTTGAGGGGGGAGTAGTGGTTTTGCGGGAGTCTTCGATCCCTGATATTGACCTAAAGAACATTCCCGTCCACGTCGGTTGTGTGATGGATGGGAATGGTCGCTGGGCGAAGATGAGGGGCTTGCCTAGGACCGAAGGACACGGAGCCGGGGAGGTTGCTCTTTTGGACGCAGTCGATGGCGCTTTGGACCTTGGAGTCAAGTGGCTGACGGTTTACGCTTTTTCAACTGAGAATTGGCGCAGGCCTCCTGAAGAGGTCAGATATCTTATGGGATTCAACAAGAACCTCTTACGCAATCGGCGGGACTACCTCAATGAGAGAGGGGTAAGGATTCGTTTCTCGGGTAGGAGGGATTGGAGGGTCCCTCGAAGCGTTGCAAAAGAGATTGATAGCGCAACCGATTTGACTCGTGCAAATCGAACTTTGACGTTGACTATTGCGTTCAACTACGGCGGGAGGGCGGAGATCGTTGACGCGATAAAGAAGATCATCCAAGATGGCACTTCGGCGAGATCGGTGGATGAGAAAACGATAGCTAAGGCTCTTTACTACCCAGACGCTCCGGACCCAGACCTGGTAATTCGAACCTCCGGGGAGTATAGGATTTCGAACTTTCTGCTTTGGGAGATCGCCTATTCCGAGCTCATTTTCCAAGACGTCCTTTGGCCGGACTTTCGCAAAGAGCATCTTTTTGAGGCGGTCAGGGAGTATCAGAGGCGAAATCGCCGTTACGGTGGCTTGGGCGGGGGTTCGTGAGTGCGCAGCGTAATCATTTTGGGATTTGTCCTGCTGGTGATTTTGATGATCATACTGGTAGCTGCCGGTGCCAAGCAGTTCCTTTCCCTGCTCGTTCCATTGGCAGTATTCCCCTTGCTGATTGGTGTCGGCGGTCGAAGAAAGATCGCTAGAAGGGGAAAGTAGTGGCGCTTATAAGGGATGAAGCCCTTGTAATTCGGAGCTACAAGCTTGGAGAGGCGGACAGAATCGTGCTGCTATTTACCAAGGATCACGGCAAGCTGAGGGCCGTCGCAAAAGGCTCGAGGAAGGCGAAAAGTCGCATCGGAGCTCGAGTCGAACCCTTCAGTCACCTAAATGTCCAACTCTGGATGGGCAAAGACTTACACATACTTTCACAAGCTGAAACGATCGACTCAAATTTCGAATTGCGGGTAGATCTGCAGTCGATCCAAAGGGCCATGTCGATACTGGAAATAGTCGACAAACTCACCCATGACGACTACCCGGATCCGACACTTTTTGACGCAGCTATCAGGGCGATGCGCTCTCTTGCTAACAACCAGTCCGTAATGTATGTGCCAGCCTTTTTTCTGCGGGCGATGCAGATCGAAGGTTTCAGACCTAACGTAGACACCTGCCGACTCTGTGGCACAACTGACGATATTGTCGCCTTCGATCCAGCTTCAGCGGCAGTAACGTGTGCACTTCATCCGATCGGAAGTGAGATTTCGGCCGGCGCCCTTAGGGCGATGAGACTAGTTCTTGATGGGCATGCTTCGCAGGCATTTGCAGTTACCGACCGCGAAGATGAGTACCAGATGGAAGGCTTGGTCGTTTCATTCTGCGAAGCGATGATAGAGAGGAAGCTCAAGACGGTTCATCCACTCCTTAGACACTGATCTTGTTTTACCGAGGCGAGGCCTGCAGTTCGCCTTGATAGATAAGCTGTCAAGGTTTGGCAGATCTTGTTGACTGGCTTGTTTAACTTTTCCTTATTTCCCCAAGCGAGCCGTTAGGCAATTGCCGAAAGAGCGGCTAGTGTGCGGCTATGTCTGACCCAGAACTCATGGAGAAAATCGTCAGCCTCTCAAAGCGCAGAGGCTTTGTCTTTCAGTCTGCGGAGATCTATGGAGGTTTTCGCTCGACTTATGATTACGGACCTTTGGGGATACTCATGTTACGAAACGTTCGTAACGCTTGGTGGAGATCTATGGTCCAGACAAGGCGCGACGTCGTAGGTCTAGAGGCATCGATCCTCACTACGCCGAAGATTTGGGAGGCATCGGGGCACCTCGCTAACTTTACCGATCCATTAGTCGATTGCCGCAACTGTAAAGAGCGCTGGCGGGAGGATCAGATAGCGGGGATCTGTCCCAAGTGCGGATCGACCGACCTTACCGAAGCTCGAGCCTTCAATATGATGTTCAAGACCTTTGTTGGACCGGTCGAAGACGACGCAGCGGTGGCCTACTTGCGCCCAGAGACTGCCCAAGGCATGTTTGTCGACTTCAAGAATGTGTTGCAGTCTTCGAGGCTGAAGCCTCCCTTTGGAATTGCTCAGATTGGCAAGAGTTTTCGAAATGAGATTACTCCGGGAAACTTCGTCTTTAGAACCCGAGAGTTCGAGCAGATGGAGATGGAGTTTTTTGTCCCACCCCTCGAGGCAGACCACTGGTTTGAGTACTGGTATAAAGAGAGGTTCAATTGGTACCTCGACCTCGGCATCGCTCCGGAAAAGATCCGTATTAGGCCCCATGAAAAAGAAGAGCTCTCACACTATTCTGCGGGAACGGTCGATGTCGAATTCGATTTCCCTTGGGGCTGGGGAGAGCTCGAGGGGATCGCTAATAGGACCGATTTTGACCTCAATGCCCACGCGAAAGGCTCTGGAGAGAAGCTCGAGTACTTCGACCAGCAGACCGGAGAACCCTATGTGCCCTACGTCATTGAGCCAGCAGCTGGGGCGACGCGGGCAATGATGGCTTTTCTGCTGGCGGCATATGACGAGGACGTTGTTGCCGACGAGAAGAGGGTCGTATTGAGACTCGATCCTCGACTAGCCCCCTACAGCATCGCAGTGCTGCCCCTTTCAAAGAAGCCAGAGCTTTCCGAGCTATCCGGGAAGGTCTTTAGCATGCTCGCCGGAAGGTATTCCACCGATTACGACGAGGTTCAATCTATAGGAAAGCGCTACCGTAGGCAAGATGAGGTAGGTACGCCGCTTTGCGTGACTATAGACTTTGTATCCTTGACAGACAGCGCCGTCACAGTCAGGAATAGGGACACCACTGAACAGGTCAGAATCTCCATTGATGAGCTGATGGCTTATGTCGGTGGGGTCTTAGGCTTCTAGCGGTACTTTTGTTATAGACTCTGGCGACTTTTGGTCGACCGTGCTTCACATTAGGACTGCGGGAGTGATCGGTCTGGTACCGGGAGGTTGGCAGAATGGCGGCGGTGTAATAGGCGTCTCCTTCGTCGGTTCACCGGGCTCAAGGAGGATAGATGCAGCTCGTTTTCTCGTTTGATTTTCCCCATTTGGCGGCGCCCAAAGAGCTTAGGGACCTGCTGGGAGGGAAAGGGGCTAACTTAGCCGAGATGACTTCGGTGCTTGGGCTTCCGGTTCCTCCGGGGTTCACGATATCGACCGAAGCATGTCGGGAATACCTTCGGGCGGGTTGGAGTGACGAGCTAGATACCCAGGTGCTCGATGCTCTGGTGGTGCTCGAGGCCGAGATGGAGAAGAAACTTGGGGACCCGGCGGATCCGCTTTTGGTTTCGGTTCGTTCAGGTGCCAAGTACTCGATGCCTGGCATGATGGACACTGTGTTGAATCTTGGTCTCAATGATCAAAGCGTGCTAGGCCTCGCAAAGCAGACCGATGATTTCCGGTTTGCCTACGACTCATATCGTCGGTTCATCCACATGTATTCGAGGATTGTGCTTGGGATCCCGGGTGATGAGTTTGATCGACTCTTTGAGGCCGCTAAGCAGCTTTCGAATGCGGTATCGGACTCCGATGTCCCTACCGAGCTGCTGAAGTACCTAGTCGACTCGTATAAGGAACTTGTTTTACGAGCCAATGGCGAGCCATTCCCCCAAGACCCGATGCTCCAGCTTAGGGGGGCGATCATGGCGGTGTTCAACTCTTGGAACGGACCGAGGGCTATCGCCTATCGGCAGAGGGAAGGTATTCCTAATGACCTCGGGACGGCGGTCAACGTTCAGGCAATGGTATTTGGCAACCGAGATGATAACTCTGGGACTGGAGTCGGTTTCACCAGGGATCCGGCTACCGGAGCAAAGGGCGCTTATGGTGACTTTTTAGTCAATGCACAAGGAGAAGACGTGGTCGCCGGAGTGCGTAATACCGAGCCGCTGGTCCGCCTCAAAGACCGATTTCCAGAACTCTACAGCGAACTAATGTCCATCTTTGCCAGGCTTGAACGCCACTATCGAGACATGTGTGATACCGAGTTCACCATTGAGCAGGGGAAGCTGTGGATGCTCCAGACCCGGGTTGGGAAGAGGACGGGTGTGGCTGCTCTAAAGATGGCGGTTGACATGACCAAGGAGTCGGAGATCTCCCTCACCAAACATGAAGCCATACTTCGCATCACCGGAGATCACCTCGACCAGGTTCTACATCCGCAGTTCGCCACTAAGAGGCACTCGGTTCTGACCAAGGGGCTCGGAGCTTCGCCTGGAGCAGCGGTGGGCAAGGTATATTTCAGCGCCGATGAGGCGGTGTCGGCGGCAAGGCGTGGGGAGAAGGTCATCCTTGTCCGGAAGGAGACATCTCCAGACGACGTCCACGGAATGCTCGCATCCGAAGGGATTCTGACCACCCGAGGCGGATTGGTCAGCCATGCTGCAGTCGTAGCAAGGGGATGGGGTAAGCCAGCGGTAGTTGGCGCCGATGCTATTCGTATAGTCGGAAGGTCCTTTGTCGCATTTGGCAAGACGGTTATCGAGGGTGATGAAATATCCATCGATGGCTCTACCGGCGAAGTGGTAATCGGATCCGTGCCCCTTACCGCAGCAACTCCTCCCCCAGAGTTCCAGTTGGTGCTGTCTTGGGCCGACGAGGTTAGGAAGAACAAGGTTCGAGTAAGGGCCAACGCCGATACCGGGGCCGATGCAGTGCTAGCTAGATCCTTTGGCGCAGAGGGAATCGGACTGTGCCGAACTGAGCACATGTTCTTGGACGACACGCGCCTCCCGATCATGCGGAGGATGATCCTCGCCGAGGGAGCAGAGGAGGAAGAGGCCGCTCTGCAAGAACTTAGGGTGGCGCAGAGGAGCGATTTTCTAGAGATTTTGCGGGCGATGGATGGTCTCCCTGTGACCGTCAGACTGCTAGATCCGCCGCTGCATGAGTTCCTGCCAAACTTAGAAGAGCTTGCGATCAAGCAGGCGACCGTGGGCCTGACCGACGAGGAGACTCGCCTCTACCAAGCTGCAAGGCTTTGGCAAGAGACCAACCCAATGCTCGGGACTAGAGGGGTGCGGCTAGGGGTGATCAAGCCTGGTCTGTATGCGATGCAGGTCCAGGCTTTGATGGAAGCAGCCGCTATCTGCCTGAAGGAGAAGAAGAAGCCGATTATCGAGATTATGATCCCGCTCACCGTCACAAAGGACGAACTCGCATTGGCCACTACTTGGGTGAGAAACGCGATAGAAGAGATCGGGGTTGCTGGACTTGATGTTGCTGTTGGAACGATGATCGAGACTCCGAGGGCAGCGCTTAGGGCCGATGAGTTGGCCGAGTCGGCCGAGTTCTTCTCATTTGGCACAAATGACTTGACTCAGATGACCTTTGGCTTCTCTCGTGACGACGTAGAAGGCAAACTTATGGCTACTTATATAGATCAGGGACTACTTCCAGCGAATCCATTTAAGACCATTGACCCAACTGGAGTCGGGGAACTTGTACGCATTGCTGTAGAGCGGGGAAGAAAGACACGCCCTAACCTTAAGGTGGGAATATGTGGCGAGCACGGCGGAGATCCGGCGTCGATCGACCTCTTTGTAAAAGCCGGACTTGATTACGTGAGTTGCTCGAGCTTTAGGGTCCCGATCGCTCGGCTGGCCGTGGCACAATCACTGATAAGAGACGAGGAATCGGAAGTCGCCGACTAGGAGATAAAACCAGAAGTAGGCTAGATCGCCAAGTTCAGTCGCGCACTGCTAATTCTGTGGTCGAGCTGTCAGGAAGTGCAATTTCAGTAGGTCGAACTATCAAGGCGATGCACTACGGGGAGACAGAGTTGGAAAAGCTGCTTGATTGTGGATCTATATGAGGCCGAGCCAATCAGCTGAATTTCTATCGACTCGCCAAGACACCAAAGGTAGGGTAGGCGATCGAGCTGAACCCCACGTGGGTCTGTAGATTGAGACATCAGCTCGGCGAGGGATCTTCGGGATAACGGCAACTCAAGTAGCTTTGTTTGTCGCGGCTCGAAGCAGATTACAAAGCAGCCGCATTAGCCCGAGGTGGTCTTCGGGACCGTCCTGGGACAAAGCGGATGGCAACTAATTGTCGGCGGCTCAAATCCGGACCAAGGTGGCCGCAAGGTCGTATCTAGGGTTCGAGAAGAGCGGTATAAAGAAATGCTGATCTCCTGCGGCGACTTTCTACTACTGATTGCAACAAACCTGGGTTGCGGGGGGCGTGACGACGTCCCAGAATCAAGGCAGATTGTGGAGAGAGTGCCCTCGATCTCTTAGATGTTTCTCGTTCAGTCGGGGACTGCGCAAAAAAAGAGCGAAGTTATACCTGGTTGCGATTATGAGAGTTTTAATATTTAGGAATTAAATGATTTGTGCCGATGTCTGACGGATATACATTTGTCAAGGTAGGTGTTGGGGAACCCTATTTGTATTTCTTTTGTTTGGAATGAGTACATTCTTAACCTGCCGTCGTCGGAGGACCAAGATGGTCGGTAGGGAATTTGGGTGGCTCGTTTAGTTGCTTAGCAGGGGATAGCTGTAACGAGAGAACTGCGCTGGATCGGCGTGGGCTCGGCTATCTCTTTGAAGAGGGGACCCGATTTGCAGGGAGGCGTTGTGACTATGGATGGGATGTCGGCCGTTTTGAGGGCTCTGACGTCAAAGTCAAGAGGTCGGGTCAAAAGGTGAATTCGGTAAGCGTCAAATGGAGTGTCGCAGTGGCTCCAGCTATCGCCCAGGGCTGGATGAGTTCACTTTTTAACTACGACGAGATTACCTTTTTTCATTCCGAGCGTATGGTCCATCTTGTGGATTCAATAGCACAAGCGGTAGGTCTCGACGGTGATGGACTCATCGAGGCCCGCGAAGCGGCGGGTTTTCACGACCTTGGCAAAGTCGAAGTCCCAATCTCAATTCTGGGCAAAGCGGGCACTTTGACCAAGGAGGAGTTCGTTGCGGTAAAAGCGCACTCTGCGGTTGGTGCCGATCTGATCTTGAAGGCTTCACCTGATTTCTGGAATATAGCCCAGGGAGTAAGGACCCATCATGAGAGACTCGATGGTTCTGGCTACCCTGATGGATTGAAAGGAGAAGAGATCCCGATCCTTGGTCGCATCATCGCGGTAGCGGATGTCTTCGACGCCCTTACTCATCCAAGGCCATACCGAGCTGGTATGTTCAGTGCTGAATCAGCCTTGGAATTTCTAGAAGATAATGTCGGAAGTTCCTTTGATCCAGGCGTGGTCTCGGCCCTCATGGCTATCGTGGGTCCGACGAGTCTTGCCTGGTGAGTGACTGACCCTTGCTGGTGAGTCGAACCGCAGGTCGACTCGGCTGGCTTCAAGACATATTTCGGTTAGGAAAAGCTAGCTATTGATTCGACGGTAAGGGTTGTCAAGGGGTTGTGGCAATAGAGTTGTTGGCGATTGGCCGGGCGTTAGCCAATTCGACCAGCGTCCCAATAGTCATACCTGGTGCGCCAACAAGAGACCGAATGCCTTGCGTTCTGGCAAGAGTTGCGATCTGGTTCGCTTGATCCAAGGCCGGTGTGTGGGTCATCGTTACCACCACCAAAGTCGCAGCGACGTCTTTGGCGATGGAGATGAAGTCCTCGGGAGGAACTTGGGTCCCGAGATGGTGGACTAACCATCTTTGGCTCCTAAGGGCCGCCGTGGCCATAGAGGTGGGCAGGGAGTGCTGGTCGCCTGGCGGGGTACCTATGACAGCGATACCCCTTGGTCGCCCTCTTAGGTTCTGCATCATGCAAGCTAGCGCTCTTTCGCATATTGCGGTAGCTCTGTGTTCGCACGCAATAGTGATCTTTCCGGTTGACCACAACTCGCCGAGTTCACTAAAGACCGGGCTAATCAGGTTTTCGCAGGCGGCGATGATCTCAGCTCCACCCTCTGCAACTTTAAGGATGAGGGCTCTAGCCTCGGCCTCGTTGCCGCTTAGCAGATACCCCATAAGCCGAAAGGCTTGGTGCTCCCAGTTTCTGACCTTTACGCTGCTTGGAGGGGCTGTTGGGCAGTTTCGCTTACTGAGGCAATCGAGGAGGTCTTCGGATGTGACCTGATATGTATTGCCCACTTTGTAGGCCTTTAGTTGGCCAGCCCTAATCCATCTGTATGCTGTCTGATAGTGGACCCCTAGTTTTTGCGCCGCCTCTTTTAACTCCACTTCTACAGGTTACGCAAATTTGGAGATATTTTCAGGCATCTGCGAAGCTTCTAGAATGATTTGTGGCAGGTCTTATCGGAATTGTGAGGTCCATTGGCTGACGATGTGGAGAGGGTTCTAGACGCCACAGACATCGTGGCGCTTATAACTGAACACGTGACGCTCAAAAGAAGCGGTCGGCGTTGGGTCGGACTATGCCCTTTTCATTCGGAAGACACCGCTTCATTCTCGGTTAATCAGGAGGACGGCGTCTACTACTGCTTTGGTTGTCAAGCCAAAGGGAATGCCATAACCTTCGTCAAGGAAACCAGCCACGTGAACTTCGTCGAGGCACTGTCAATACTCGCCGAAAAGGCCGGTATCACCCTCTCTAAAGATTCGGGCTATGACTCAAAGAGCGCCGAGCGGCGGGCAGCCTTGCATCGGCTGCTGGAGCGGGCGAGTGAGTACTTCGTCGAGTCGCTGAAGGACGATAAGGGGGGTCAGCAGGCAAGAGAGTATCTGTCTTCAAGGGGGATCGGGCAGGGCTCTTGGGATACCTTTCAAATCGGGTGGTCACCTTCAGCTCGATTCAATATCGGACAGATACTTAAGTTTCCAGCGGACTTGGTGGTTGAGGCTGGCCTCGGATATCAGGACCAAAGTGGCAACCTCAGAGATTACCTGCGTTCCCGCATTGTATTTCCGATCCGTGATACCTCGGGAGCGGTAATAGGGTTCGGCGGAAGGATACTTCCGGATGCCTTGAAGTCATTACAGCCGGACCAATCACCGCCGCCAAAGTACAAGAACTCCCCAGAGACTCTGCTCTATTCAAAGCGCCGGGTGCTTTACGGTCTTGACCTAGCCAAATCTGAGATTGTCAAGAATGGCGAAGTGGTGGTTTGTGAGGGATATACGGACGTTATTGTAATGCATCAGTGTGGAATCCGTAATACCGTTGCGACGTGTGGTACTGCGCTGTCACAGGAACACTTTGAGAGATTGAAGAATTTTGCCAAACGGATAGTCCTCTCCTACGATGCCGATAAGGCGGGTCAAGATGCGATCGAGAGGCTCTACCAGTTTGAAAACAAGCACAGTGTTGAACTCTATGTAGCCAGCCTGCCTGGCGGAAAGGATCCGGCTGAAATCGGGGTCAAGGATCCAGCATCACTGGTGAAAGCGGTTAGCGAATCAAAGCCATTCTTGAGGTTCCGCGTTGAACGGGTCATTGCTAAGGGTGATCTGACGACGTCGGAGGGCCGGGCACGAGCGGCCGACGCTGCGTTGGGGCTTGTTGCTGAGCATCCGAACCCGCTAGTTCGGAATGATTACATCTCGTCGATAGCTAGCCTTTCGGGTTTAGACCTAAAAAGCGTCGAAGCTAGGTATCGGGACCTTCAATCGAGAGCTCAGCACTCCGCTACTGGCGGGAACAACGCCGGGATGATGAGGGGTGGATCGTTACGTTCCCATAGGCATAGGGCCGCCAGGCCGGCTATTGAATCACTAAGGCTGCTCGTCCACGATCCCAATGTCTACTCTGAGTTCATAATTCCGGAGCTTTTTGAGGAGGACGCTCAGGTGAGTTTGGCCCACCTTATGGCGTCGGTAGAGAATGTTAAAGAGGCCGCCATGGCTGTTGAAGACAAGGGCGGCGAGGTAGCTCGGCTATTTTTTGAATTGGCAAGCGAAGAGAGAGAAGTTGATCCTCTCGACGTGGTTTCTCGCCAGGTTGAAGTTGCTGCAACACGTGAAATAAGGAGACTTTCCTCCAGGATTAGGTCTCGAGATTTTGATGGTGCACAATTACAGGAAGTGGTAGGCGAGATTGGCGAAGTGAGAATGTGGGTCGAGCAGCTTAGAGAACTGCCCAAGAGAGATGTCGCTTGTGGGATGCTTATATCTTGGCTCGGGAAAAAGCGGGTATTTGCTGGCGAGGCAGAGCTAAAGGGAAATAATGAGCTCATCTAATCTTGACGGAAAGTTCGGCGATGACACGGTTCGTTCATATCTGAAGGAGATAGGTGCGACTGCCTTGCTTTCTGCTGCTGAAGAGATTGAGCTAGCGCAAGCTTTGGCGCTAGGAAACCAAGCTAAGGAACGGCTCAATTCGGGTGAGACATTCGATGGTGATGAGGAACTCATCAAGCTCGGTGATGAAGCTCGAGAGAGGCTCACCAAAGCCAATCTGAGGCTCGTAGTGTCTATTGCGAAAAGCTATCGAGGCAGGGGCCTCGGTTTCCAGGACCTGATTCAAGAAGGCAATCTCGGTCTCATGCGTGCAGTCGAGAAGTACGATCCAGGCAGGGGATTTCGGTTTTCAACATATGCGACCTGGTGGATTCGTCAAGCAATTGCAAAGGGTGTGGGGGAGCAAGTCAGGGCGATCCGAATGCCCGCACACGCTTCGGAACTTTTGAATGAGATTTTCAGAGTGAGGCGGCAGCTAGTCCAAGATCTAGAGAGAGAGCCGACATCGGAGGAGCTGGCCAAGGCCGTTGGTACCGATGTGCACAAGGTCAATGAACTGCTTCAATTGAGCCGTGACACGCTTTCTCTGGAATCTCCAGCCGGGGCTAACTCTGAGTCGCTGTCTCTGGGGGACCTCCTAAAAGATGAGGATTCTGAGGGTCAGTTTGATGCACTTGATAAAGAGGTCGTTTCCGCTGTGGTAAACGAAGCGTTGAGTTTCCTTACCGACAGAGAGCAGGAGATAATGAAGTTTCGATTTGGTGTGGGATCGGATAGACCCCATTCCATTGATGAAACTAGTGAAGAACATCAGATCTCTAGGGAACGTATCAGGCAACTCGAGCAGAAGGCCATAATGCGCCTTCGTGACCCAAGGATAAATAAAGAGCTGAAGGGCCTACTTGATGGTTAAAAAGGCGCGCCGATCTTGATTGAGAGCGGCTAGCCTCGTTTGAGATTCCGGGGTAGCTCAATTGGCAGAGCACGCGACTGTTAATCGTGTGGTTGAGAGTTCGAGTCTCTCCCCCGGAGCGACCTTTATCTACATCTAGCAGTTTTGCTTGGGCCTGTAGCTCAGCGGTCAGAGCAGGGGACTCATAATCCCTTGGTCGTGGGTTCGATCCCCACCGGGCCCACCAGGTCAGAGGCTATTTTGGTTTTTGGCGCTATGCTTAACCCAACAAAAAACCCAACAAGGGATTGAAGTTGGAGGATTCGATGGCCGGAAGCATGAGGCTCGTAGCCAGCCCAGACACTTAGGAACTGAGGGTCTATTTGGGCCGTGACAGTTCCGGAAAAGTAAAGCACAGATACCTCCGCCTTCGCGGATCGATGTGAGGGCTCTGCGACGGCCAGGACTTTCGCCACTGCCCGAAACTATGGCGATCCAGAAAAGCTTCATAGGATGATCACCTCGCCACTAACTTTGGTTTCCTGTAATTCAGGAAACCCAGTGCAGCGCTGGAACTCACTAGGAAGTCATCAAAGAACTACCAGTTCAGGAAGCTATGCGGCGTTTTGGTTAACAGATTGCGTGAATCCAGAATGGCTGACGAGGAGCCCAATGACGCCAGGCGGAACGGGCTCCAACCGAGTAAAGAGCGCATCGACA
>JABEUM010000059.1 GCA_013044475.1 Acidimicrobiaceae bacterium
CCCTAGCTAATCATTTGCGACCCCTAGCTAATCATTTGCGACCCCTAGCTAATCAATTAGCGATACAGTGTGCTTCCAGCGGTTCCAGAGAGTCAGTCAAGTGATAATCGCAGCGATCTTCCAAGTTTCCATCTAGGCGGTCAACACCCCTATTTGGGTGATTCCGATATGCCCTTTCGATTTGGCTAGCAAAAGTCACGACCTTCGATCCGAACAAACAACTTGGTAAAGGGGCAGTTTAAATGACAACTCAAGCCCGCAGGTGCAAGCGAACTTTCCTCAAGCAGCCCAAGCGAATTCGGCATATCAACGTCGAGGGCCCCGGCTAATCATGAAGAAGTGCGAAGATGTCGCTGGTGAAGATGGTCTCTCGTAAGCTAAAGTATGCAGATGGGTAACCATTCGCAGCTGCGTGCCACGGAGGGTTTCTCTCGCGTCCCGCCGCCTCTTCTCTTCACGGCGGCCACTTCTTTGGGGTATTTTTTCGACAAAAGGATCCGCAAGAAGGACAGGAGGGGCCGTCTCTCGAAATGCACCGGTTGGCTCGTCCTGGACATCGGTGTCGCCCTTGGAGTTTGGGCGCTTGGAACAATGATCCAGCAAGGCCAGAATCCAAACCCGGCGGCAGAGAAGACCAAGTTGATCACCGACGGGCCTTTTCGACTCTCCCGTAATCCGGTCTATCTAGGTGCGGCGCTTGCCGCCCTTGGTCGCTCGATCCAGGCGTCATCACCTACGGGATCTGTGCTGACAATGGTGGCACTGCTTTACGTGGATCGTGCGGTCGTCCCGGCCGAAGAGCAGTACCTGAGCGAAAAGTTCGGCAAAACCTACGATGAATACCGCAGTTCCGTGCCAAGGTGGGTCCTTCGTCGGCAGGCTTGATCGAGAGCTGCACGAATTGGCCACGAAATAGGGACAATCGAGGACTAGCCTTGGTCAGACAAAATATCTCTATCAGCTCAAGCATCTCCAAAGGGAACCAAGTGAAAGCTCAGCCTTCGAGACAATCGAATAGTCCTAGCGGGGCCAAGGTGGCGGCCCTATGAAAACTCGCTTAGAACAGATCTTTGCCTCACATGCAAAACCAGCTCACAATTTCGAGTTCGCCCCGTTAATCAGAAATGGCCTCCGGGGAGAAAGGATCGATCCGTTCGGCTGGCTGGAGGACGAAGAGTCGTCGGAGACGAGAGGGTTCCTTGAAGCTGAAAATTCCTATTTCGCCGAGATAACCGGCGATCTCAGCGAGCTGACAGCCGAGATATTCGACGAATTCAAATTGAGAATAAAGCAGACCGACCTCTCCGTTCCGGTCAAGAAGGGACCTTACGAGTATTACGGCCGCACGCAGGAGAACAAACAGTACGAGATCTTATGTCGCAAGAAGATCGGCACTGACGCTGAGGAGATCCTTCTGGATGAGAACCAGCTTGCCGAGGGGCATGAGTACTTCGCAATCGGATCTAGTGCTATAAGCCCAGACCACCGGATGCTCGCTTACATAGTCGATACCGATGGTTCGGAAAGACACACCCTCTACGTCCTCGATACTATGACCATGTCTCTTCTCGATGACGTAATCGAAGACCTCTACTACGGGCTCGTCTGGTCGAACGACTCCAAAACCCTTTTTTACACTCGCCCGGACAAGGCTATGAGGCCTTCGAAAGTGTACACCCATACCCTTGGATCAGACCCTCGCAACGATCAGCTGCTCATGGAGGAACAGGATGACCGCTTCTTTTTAGACATATCAAAGACCAAGGACGACGCCTATGTGACCATTGATTCGTCCTCCAAAACCTCAACTGAGAGCTACCTGATCGACGCTAACTCGATCAACACCAGTCCGGTCTCGTTCAGACCGAGAAGTGACGGCCTCGAATATTACCTAGAGCACCACAAGGAACTTGGATTCATCATCGTTACAAACGATGTCAGGGAAGACTTTAGAATTGCGAAAGCCTCAAACATTGGCGACAGCTGGCAGGAGTTAATCCCGACCGAAGACGGCTCGAAGGTCGAAGCCATTGAGATCTTCGAGAAGCATTTAGTAGTGCTCTATCGGACCAACGGTCTCACCCGACTCGAAGTCATATCGTCAGACTTGTCCGACTCGAGAAAAATCGTAACGCCAGAGGATGTCTGTACCATATACCCGGGGGCCAACCCCGAATACGATTCGACCCGGTTCCGCTATGAGTACACCTCGATGGTAACTCCGCACTCGGTATTCGAGATCGACCTGGAAAGCTTCGAGACGACCCTTCTGAAAAAGACGGAGGTGCTCGGGGATTTCAATTCGAGCGATTACGTAACATTTCGTACCTGGGCCGAGTCTCACGACAAGACCATGGTGCCTATATCGGTAGTACACAAGGCGGGAGTCTCACTGCCGGCACCGACACTGCTCTATGGTTATGGATCTTACGAACACTCGGTGGACCCTACCTTTTCCACCCTGAGACTCTCACTTTTGGATCGAGGGTTTGTCTTCGCTATCGCCCATGTCCGAGGCGGAGGGGAGATGGGGCGAAGTTGGTACAAAGGGGGTCGGCTCTCGGAAAAGAAAAATACCTTCTACGACTTCATCCACTGCGCCAGGCATCTGATAGATTCTGGACTCTCCCGGACCGATGGTCTTTGTGCCAGGGGAGGGAGCGCCGGAGGTCTACTGATGGGAGCCGCAGCGACGATGGCGCCGGACCTCTTCAACACCGTGATTGCCGAAGTACCCTTCGTCGACTGCCTGAACACCATATCCAATCCCGAAATGCCGCTAACGGTCACCGAATGGGAGGAGTGGGGGAATCCGCTGGAGTCGCTTGAGATCTATGACTTGATGGCGAGCTATGCCCCTTACGAAAACGTAGGGGACTTTGAATATCCCAACCTGGTAGTCACCGCAGGACTCAATGACCCAAGAGTCAGCTACTTTGAGCCCGCTAAATGGGTTGCTAGCATCCGGGAAAAATCGCCGAAATCAAATGTCGTCCTCAAATGTGACATGGGCTTCGGGCACTCTGGTCCCTCTGGCCGCTACGAAGCATGGGAGGAAGAGGCGGGCTTCTACGCCCTCCTGATCGCAGCGGTCTCCCGTTAGCCTGCCGAAGGCGTCGGAGTGAATGTGTAGTTGAATGGTCCAGATGGGGTCGTCACCGCAACGTTGACCGAGTTGACAGCTATGCGCAGTGCGGTCGAATTGCCGGCCCTCATCCAGATCGGGCCAGCAGTGGTTATCGTCTTAGTCGAGCCCGGCTGAATAACGGCGTCCCAGAGGATCTTCCCATACGGTGCAGTAGAATACTCGACCCAACACGGTGCCGTTACCGACAGAACGTAAGCACTAGTCCCTGCTGGAACCGCAAAAGTCGCCCCTTGGCCATTTTGGCTCTGTGGAGTGATTGTCAAAGGCTTCGTCGTAGTAGTAGTTGCCTTCGGGGCAATCGTGGTCGTTGTCGTCGGCGAATTTGCAGCGGTTGACCCTCCGCGAAAACGTTCGAAGCCTACTACTGCGACACCTAGCACGACGATAACGACTAACGCAGTGATCACGAATCGGACAGGCACAGTCGGGATAGCATCTTTGGAACTCTTTGGAAATCCCGGAGCTAAAGTGCCACCTCGAAACTCCGGCCGATCATCCTCACCATCGCTCCCCGACGAGGGCGCAACTGGGCGATCTTCGGTTATTTTCAGCCTTGGCATAGCCATCGTCGCCTGATTGTCCCGAAGGCTGTCCTGCTGGTTCGATCTCAAGGGGCTTCTAGAAGAGGGCGTCTTCGTCTGTGCCTGGGACTCAGCAAGCTCGTCGGGCCTTACAAGATCCCTAATAAGCTCTCGCGGAGTGGCATCTGGGGCGGATTCTCTGGTGGCTCCCACATTCGCAGCCTCGGCCGAGTTAGATCCGATCTTTCTAACGTGCGACCTCGAAGAGTCGAAGCTCGATCGCGGTTTAGTCCCGCTGACTGGGCCGTTGGCACTGATGTCTTCCATGACATTTATCATTTGCTTGTATCTAGCTATCGATCTACGCTCGCGACGAAACGCGGTCATGGTGGCACCCGATATAGCCCCAGCCACGACCACGACTAACGCAATGGTCAGTAGGGTAGTCAACGGCTCTCCTAATCCTTAAGCCCATATCTACCAGACGGGTCAGCTCCGCAATATAAACCTAATCTGGCCAAAGCCTACCAACGCACCCAGCCATCGAGACCGACTGCAATTAACCGAGATCTCACTTAACGCCAATTTCTCCAGAGAAGCCGAATTCTGCGAGTTTGCTCAATCCAAATCGATCTTTAGATCCACACTCAGAGAAACGTCTACGCTCTGCGAATCGCTAATGCCCAATACCTCCTCGATCTCCTTATGATCCAGCTCCTCCTTGGCGAGTAACCTCCAAACGAGCCTGTCTAGCTCGTCTCGATGTCGGATCAAAAGCTCAGTGGTCCTTGTCCGCTCGCCATTGAGTACTGCGTCGACCTGCTTTCTGCCTTCGGCGTCTGAAAGGGTCGCGGCATTCAATCCAATTGTGCGAATAACGTCGAAGCTAATAAGAGACTCCCCCAGTCCGAAGCGCCCGACCATCTGCACCGCAAGGTCCGTAGCGCGCACAAGATCAGATGCAGCGCCGCTGGAAGCTTGGCCGAGGACGATCTCTTCGGCACACATACCTGCGAGAGCCACCGAAATTTCGCTCCTCAACTGAGCCTCGGTCACCAGGAACTGGTCCTTGTCGTTCATTCGGGCCGTCAGGCCCAAGGCTGCACCCCTCTTGTAGATCGATACCAGCTCTACCTGGCCGACACCGGGTAGATTCCAGCCCGCTACCGCATGGCCAGATTCATGCACCGCAATCCTCATCCGCTGCTCGGGTGGATAGGGAGAACCTTCGGCTATCCCGATCTGAGTGGTCGCAAGGGCATTCCAAAGATCACTATCATCGATCACCTTCGATCCCCGACGCCAGGCTAGTCCTGCTGCCTCTTCGACGAGCCTCGCCACGGCTGCGTGGCTCATTCCAGCGGTTTGGGAAGCAATCATCGAGACGGCGTTTAGTGCAGATTGCGACGTTGGCCTATCCGCCAGCAGGCCCAGGATGATCAGCTCCCTCTTCTTAGTCGTAGGTAGGTCGAAGTTGACCCTTCGGTCAAAGCGCCCCGGCCTTACTAGCGCCGGATCCAACTCAGAAGCCCTATTTGTCGCGGCGATAAATACCGCCCTTCCTTTTGGCAGTGCCGGAAACAGGCGAGTCCAAAGTGCTACCATCGGGGCAGGTAGGGAGTTGGAGAGGTAGTTAGACAGCTTGTGTAATCCAGAGGGCGAATCAAAGCTCTGGAGCTGAACTAGCAATTCGGTAACTACTCCAGTGACGCCTTCCCTAACCGACCCAGACCCCATGGAGGACCTCGTCGCCCCGATTGCGTCGATCTCGTCGATAAAGCCAATTGCTCCACCGCCTTTGTCGGCTGCCTTCCTAACGGAGCGGAAGAAGCTCCTTATTTTGCGGTTTGTCTGTCCGTAGTACATCGACTGAAATGAAGAAGCCGAAGCTACCAGAAAAGGAACGGATATCTCCTGAGCGATGGCCCTCGCCGCCATGGTCTTGCCCGTGCCAGGGGGCCCTTCGAACAGCACCCCTTTAGGAACATTACCCCCTATGTTTTCCATGATCTCCTGGTGCCACCTGAGCTGCTCAATAATCC
>JABEUM010000060.1 GCA_013044475.1 Acidimicrobiaceae bacterium
AACTTCTCCGAGTACGTCTCATTTTTGCAGCTCATTCAGGTATTCTGGCAAGGGTGCTGAGACAGTCTCGGACTAGGAGACAGTTATTCTATCAAACCTCCCACACCAGCCAAACTCCTGAAGTAGATTTATTTCCATCGAAAGTGATCCGAATTTCGGCGAAGATCTGACTTCGGCCATCAAATCTGCCGTGTCGACGAAGCTTTACCAGCAGTACTTACCTATCAGCCACTATCTTGTCCCCATTTTTCACTTATTTGGGGTTACATCAAGGCACTATTGAGGGGTTTGGCTCAAGTAATGGCGCTAGTTAGCTCAGATTCCTCTGCTCTAACGATGAATGAGGCTATCACGAGGAGATTCAAGGCGGTTGCTCTTAGCGCTACGTTCGCCCGTACTTTGTCTAAACCACTCGGGAAGCTGACTTTGGTGCTACTTATCCCTAGGCCTCAGTAGCACCATAACTATCGCGCATCCTTGCTCTACCGGACTGAAGCCGCCGCAAGGAGATCAAATTGGTCCGAGAGGGTGGCCCAACAGATTGGCCGAGTATTTACGATCATCGACAACCCATGACGCACCGAGCTTGCAATTCGATACATGTTCGGAGGTGATTACGTTAGCATCTGACGGATTAGCCTCTAAACGCTCGGTTACACTGCTAACATAGAGCTATGTTGCTTAGATTCGAGGTCACCAACCACCGGTCAATCCTTGGGCCCGTCGAGCTATCCATGGTCGCCGTCGACGAGGGCAGGCCCTCCGTCCGGGCATTCAACCTGCTTGCCGAGCGAGTGCTAGCAGTGGCCGGGATCTATGGACCGAATGCTTCCGGCAAGTCGAACGTCATCGAGGCGCTCGCGTGGCTTTCGATGGCCGTAGCTCGATCGTTGCGAACCTGGGATCAGTTCATCCCTCGCGACCCGTTCAAGTTCGGCTATGGGCCACATTCGCCCTCGAAGTACGGGGTGGAGATGGTCATCGACGGCGTGCGGTACGCGTACCGGCTTGAGGTGGACGACACCGCGGTGCTGTTCGAGGGCTTGTACAGCTATCCGGAGCGTCGTAGACGTGTGCTCTTCGAGCGAGAAGGATCCGACATCCACTTCCGGCGGGGGCTCGGTGCGCTATCTGGAACGAGGGAGCTGTTGACTGGGAGCACGCTGGCGCTCTCGGCGGCCATGCGCTTCGACGAGCCCGAGGTGCAGCACTTCGCACGCTCACTTGCTGGAATCAGGGTCCTCGGCTTACGCCGTCGGGCGCCGTCACGGCGGCCGTTCGGAGCGGGCATGCTCGGGGTGCTTGAGACCGGGCGCTTGTTCGACGAACTAGGTACCTCGACGCAGTCCTCCCTCTTCGACGATCCGGACATCGTTCAGCCATCGCTGCGCGAGTCCGCATTAGCTCTGCTCCGGTTCGCCGATCTCGGGATCGACGATGTGCAGATCGTGGACGATGACCTCGACGATGGCCAAGCCACGCCTCGGGCACGACGAGAGCCATTGAGGCAGCTGAGGCTCATCCATCGCGTCTCGGGACAGGACCTGCCCTTTGACCTCGAGGAGGAGTCGGCGGGCACCCAGACCTGGTTCGCCCTCATCGGGCCGACGTTGGACGCTCTTCGAAATGGCCGAATCCTCCTCTTCGACGAGATCGATGCGAGCCTTCACCCCCTACTGTCGGCGCGCCTGCTCGAGCTGTTCCAGGATCCTGAGACGAACCCCCATGGCGCCCAACTCATCTTCACCACGCACGACACGAGCCTTCTCAACCACCTGAACCGAGACGAAGTCTGGCTGACCGAGAAGAACGAGAGCGGTGCCACCACCCTGACCGCGTTGGCAGAGTACGGCGGTGACAAGGTACGAAAGTCGCTGAACCTGGAGCGAGCCTACCTCCAGGGAAGGTTCGGTGCCGTCCCTGAGCTCGACCAGTTCACGCTGCGCCGGGCGCTCGGCCTGGTCTCGAGCAACGCGTGATGACCGCGAACCGTCGGAGGGATCGAGACCGGCCGCTCAAACGTCGCGTTGCAGTCCGCCAGCCACGAAAGACAATCTTGATCTTCTGCGAAGGGGAGCGCACCGAGCCGGAGTACCTCGACGCCTTGAAGCGTCTACCATGGGTGCGTGACGTCGCGGCGGTCGATCTTCGGGTGAAGACCGGGCACGGAAAGTCGGCACCCACGACCCTCGTCTCGCTGGCGGCTGATCTACGCCGGAGGGCTCTCGATGAAGAGGGTGAGATCGACGAGTTCTGGTGCGTACTCGACGTCGAGTGGCCACGGAACCATCCCGGCTTGCAAGGTGCCATCGAGCAGGCGCGACAGGGTGGCATTGAGCTTGCGATCTCCAATCCGTGCTTCGAGCTCTGGCTCGTCCTTCACTTCCAGGATCAAAGTTCCTGGCTGGACAACGATCCTGTGCGTCGGCTCCGTCAGAGCCTCGACGGATCAGGTGACAAGGGAATCGATGCGACTACCTACATGCCACTCGTTCGTGATGCGGCAAGGCGGGCCGAAGAGCTCGATGAGCGACACCTGCGAAACGGCACCGCCTTCCCCCACGACAATCCTTCCTCTGGAATGCATCGGCTCCTCGCGACCATCGAGCATCGTAGCGACCCTTGATCGGCTAGGTGAGTCGCCTCATTGATCGAGACTCGCCCTCGATACCAAATTGTCGATGGCGGGGACGAGGATGGACACGGCAACGCCATGGCGGCTGCATGATGTCGTCCACGCCAGACTCAGGCTTTTCCGCTCATTCGGAAATTAGCGACGATCACGGACCAGGATTCGATAAACCAAGTACTGCGCAGAGGAATTGGACAAGAGACAATCCACCTTTTCATGGGTTGAAGATACAAGGGCCTATCGACGAGGAAGGAGAAGTGGGATCTTATCAGATCCAGTTGATCTTCTAGGAGCAGATCTGCCTGCAAGACGTGAACTCCGTGCGTTAGAGGAAAAGGGTCACCTTGGGACAAGAGAGACCAGCCAGGGTTTCCAGCCGTCAAGAGCGCACGGACACAAACATTCGCAAAGTGCGCCATTCCAATGGATATGTGCTTGACTCGCCTTATGAGGCCGTTCATCGATTCAGTAGGCCCATTGTCACGAATGCGCCATGCAAGGTATGCAGTGTACTCTCGAGTAAAAGTCACAGATGAGAGTGGAGTAGCGAACGCAATGTGACCACCTGAAGTGCGAGAAGGTCGAGCGGAGTGGAGATCAGACAAGAGCGCATGATCCGAAAGTTCCACGCGTGGAGAGCCATATCATTGCAAAGGTCGCAGGGTTGCAAGGAGCACACGTTTCGCTGACACCACAGCCACCTTGGGGGCTTGTTGGGTTTTCTGCAAGTCCACAAGGTTAAACATGCCCTGACCTGGTGGGCCCGGTGGGATTCGAACCCACGACCAAGGGGCTATGAGTTTGCTGACCTGCTTGGGGCGCTATTTCCTGTAGAACCAGTCTGAAAAAGCGGCCGAAATATTTTGACCTGGTCAAGCAGCCCATCTAACTTAACAACTCCGGGAACAAAGATCGTGCCGAAGATCGCCACGGTAGCACCTCCCAAGACAAACCCTCCAACGACATCCAATGGGTAGTGGGCGCCGACATATACCCTGGCGAACATCAAAAAAAGTCCGATGACCGTTGCCGCCCAGGCCAATCTCGTCTCCTTTGGTACCATCCACAAAGCGATAATTACCGCTCCGGCGACAGTGGCATGGTCCGACGGAAAACTGAAGTCATTAGCCCGAGGGACAAGGACCTCGACCGATTTAAGCGTGTAATAGGGCCTCGGCTCGGCCACCAAGTGATTTATCGGCTGCGCTATAACCACGGCTAAGATCGTCCCCGCCCCACCCCAGATGACCCTTGCCATCCTCGTCGGGTTTGCAATAAAATCCGGTCTAGCCCTCCACCAAGCAAATATAAGCATCAGGCCCAGCAGCACTACGCCGCCATACAGGGCATAAAAGGACATAAACCCATGCGCCCAAGCGGTGTCTTTTGCAAATTGATTGATGCTCAGATAGATACTTCTGTTCACAGTCTGTTCCCTTTGTGTTCACTCAGATGTTAGTCGCGAAGCCCTAATGAAAACTGAGGGTTAGTTTTGCAACAAGGTTAGAGACCGTGCCAAGAACCTAGCCAACTGGTCGTTTGACCACTTGACCATTGGCCAAGCTCGCCGCGTCATCCTTTTGACTGTGCAATACCCTGCTCAATCGTCCCTTCGGCCAATAGTCCCGGGCTTTGACCATCGAGCATCAAACACGAACCCGTCTGCTGATTGGCCCAAGGAAGACCCAGTGTTTTGAGGAGATAGGAGGTAAGATAGCCTCAACGACTTCCAGACAAGAAGGTGCTTGAGATGGCGAGTGCTGGGCGGGACATTCCGGTCGATTTGGCTAGATTCACATCACCTTTTGGGACAATCCTCTATGCACACTCCGAGACGGGCTTAGCTGCTCTTTGCTTCGGCGAAGAACTTGAAGAACTCTCAATTCCATCTCGTTTTCAGCCAAGCGGGAAGGAGGTCCCTAGCGAGATCATCGAAAACGCTCTCACTGGTTATTTCGACGGCTCCCCAATCGCTTTGGACCAAGTTGACCTAGACCTTGCCGAGACTGGCTTCTATTCGCTGTGCAGGGCGGAACTCAGAAGAGTACCCTTCGGGGAGACTGTAACCTATAAAGGACTTGCGGCACTTGCTGGGAATCCGAAGGCCCACCGTGCTGCGGCGAGCGCGTGTTCCACAAACCCAATTCCGCTCTTTGTCCCATGCCATCGAGTGGTCTCGAGCGACGGCTCCTTGGGCGGTTACGCCTTTGGAACCGCCCTCAAAGCCTCACTACTGGAATTCGAAGCTATCTCAGTCGGCTACTGAAATCTCCCTAGCCACGGTAGAGACTGCGACGATGCCGACATCGGGATCGTTTCTAAGCAGCTCGATCAGGTAGCCAATCTTGTTCGTCGACGCTTCGAGTCGAGTCGCAATCTCTTTAGCCGCAAGTTTCATCTCTTCGGCATCCCCAACCGCTATCGGAACCAGATCTAATACCTTCTCGGTCTTTGAAACTTGGGCCAAGTAAAGATCAGAAATTACCGATGCCCTAAGGGCCTGCTCCCATCGATCCTTTGGCTGCACTCGCCGCAAGATGCTAAATAGCTCTGGAGTCCCTACAATCTCGCCAACCCTAAAGAAAGTCCAAATCATAGACTTCAAAGACAGACCAGGGGCCTTTTCGATCAACATGTCGAGGGGAACCACGGCACTCATGTAGGGAATCGCCGCGAAGAAGTTGGCCATAGATTCATTTGCGCCCTTTGACTTCAGCTCAGCTCTGTTGTCTCGGTATTGCTCCCTGGATGGCCCCTCCAGCACTGCATCGAGGACTTGAGCGAGGCCATTAGCCAAATCGGCAAGTCGCTGGATATGGTTGGACTCTTCGAGAAGAGAGCGTTGAGACGCAACCCAGCGGGTTAGCCCTTCGGCTGCGCTGGAAATCAATGACAACAGTTCGACCTTTACCGGCTGATCCAGGGATTCATCAGAGAAGATCTCGTCGACCCTCCTCGATGCGTCTAGCACTCTCAGCGACGATACCAGGCCGGTCGCTACGGTACTTAGGTCATAAGGCGAGGAGCGAAGGATCTCGACGATGGCGGCAACCCCGGAGATGTTGACTACCAAATTCGAGATCACCGTTGCGGTTATCTCCTTCTTCAGGGAGTGCCCCAACAACCGATCGTGAAAGCGATCTCGAAACTCCGTCGGGAAATAGGCCTCGAATAGCTCGTTGGCGTAGGTGGTTTCGATCAGATCGGAATCCAAAAGATGGTGGTATAGGTGGGTCTTTGAGTAGGCCAAAAGCACCGCCAACTCTGGACGTGTAAGAAAACTACCTTGGCCGTTTCGAGCCAATAGCTCCTCGTTCGAAGGTAGAAATTCCACCGCCCTGTCCAGGCCAGCACGATCTTCCAGGTAAGTTATGACGTTTCGATAGAGTTCAGGCCTCAACTTAGCGTCCTGCTCAGCGACCGACAACGCCCAGTTCTGGTCGACGTTATCCTTCAATACGAATTCTTTAATTTCGGACTCAGAATCGAACAGCAGTGCGTCACGGGCGTCCAAGTCGATCTCCGAGGCCCTCAACATCGGGGCCAGGAGCACCTTTAGGTTAACTTCGTGATCTGAGGTATCTACACCGGCGGAGTTGTCGATGGCGTCGGTATTGCACCTTCCGCCCAACACCGAGTATTCAATTCGGCTCTTCTGGGTCATGCCAAGGTTTCCACCCTCGCCGATCACTTTCACTCTGAGCTTGTTGGCATTTATCCGGATGGCGTCGTTGGCCTTGTCGGACACGTCGACATCGTCCTCGGTATGTGACTTCACAAATGTTCCCACGCCACCGTTCCACAGAAGGTCGACCGGCGAAGCGAGTATGGCTGACAAAAGTTTGTTCGGCTCGATTGGACCCGAAGAAATTCCGAGAACTCCCGCCATCTCCATGGAGAGGTTTATGGACTTCACATTTCGATTGAAGACCCCTCCCCCTTTTGAAATCACCGAAGAGTCGTAGCTCGCCCAGCTTGAGGTTTCGAGGGAGAAGAGTCTCTTTCTCTCTTCGTAGGAGGCAGTTGGATTTGGATTTGGATCTAAAAAGATATGTCGATGATCAAAAGCGGCTACCAAGGCAACTGATGACGACATCAAGAGACCGTTACCAAAGACATCCCCGGACATATCACCAATTCCCACTACGGTGATCCGATCGGTGTTTGGATTGATCCCTAGCCCTTCAAAGTGGTGCTCGACCGACTTCCAGGCGCCCCTCGCAGTGATTCCCATCGCTTTGTGGTCGTATCCCCGGGATCCACCAGAGGCAAACGCATCGCCCAGCCAAAATCCCCTTTTCAGGGAGATCTCATTCGCTATATCAGAGAAAGTCGCCGTGCCCTTGTCGGCCGCAACGACTAAGTAGTAGTCGTCCTGATCGTAACAGATGCAATTTTGCGGCTTGATCACCTTATCGTCGACCAAGTTGTCAGTGATTGACAACAGTCCTTCCATGAACTCGCTATAAGACGCCTTTGCCCTAGCAAGAAGTTCGACGCGGTCCCTTGGTGCGTGCTTCACAATGAACCCGCCTTTTGCCCCGATTGGCACGATTACCGAGTTCTTTACCGACTGCGCCTTCATCAGCCCAAGTATCTCGGTCCGATAGTCATCGGGTCGATCAGAAAACCTGATCCCACCTCGAGCGATTCGGCCGGCTCGCAGGTGGATCGCTTCGGTGTCGATCGAATCGTAGAAGGTCTCGAACTGCGGCAGCGGTTTTGGCAGATCCCCTACCAGAGGGGGATCCAGTTTGATCGCAATTCCGCCATGGTGCTTCTGGAAATAGTTCGTCCGCAAAGTCGCCATGATCGCAGTAGAGATTCGCCTAACCGCACGATCGAAGTCCAGCGATTCGATCTTGGTGAGCTCCTGATCAAGTTCCCCCTGCGCGGCTATGAGCTTCTTATCTCTCTCCGACTTATTTAGTTTTGGATTGAACCTGGCATCAAAAAGTTCAAAGAGCGCCGAGGCCGCTCCTGGGCACTCCACCATCGCCCACCAGTTGTTCCTCACTCCAACTGCAGGTGTTGAGAATCTGACATAGTGCACGTAGGTCCTGATCAAGGCGACCTGTTCCGCATCTAGATTGGTCCTCAAAACCAGGGTGTTGAGAGCATCATCCGCCGCCATGCCTTCAAAGACACTGATCAGCGCCTTCCTTAGCCGATCAATGTCCTTCGGATCGGTCATCTGGCCTTCGGCAATGCCGTGTTTACACGAAACGCCAATGGTCACGAGCCAACATACCGAGTCGGGCAATTGTATCTCAAAGGGGACTTCGTCGATCACAACGAATCCGAAGTTCTCCAGCTTGGGAACGATTTCCGAAAGGTTCGCCCACTTACCAATCTTGAACATTCTGAGGTTGAATTCGCTCTCCATCGGGTCATCGTGTGAACTGGACACCTCGATATCGATACTCGATGACTTTTGGCGGAGCCCCTCCAGCCGAAGAAGGTCATGGTAGGCCCTCTTGGGCGTGAACTCATCTTGGTAATCCGGTGGAAAACTGCCCTTGTACTTCTCTAAGAGCAGTAGTCCACCCTCTCTACCAGCCTCTTTTATGATCAGCTGCCTTAATTTTTCGGTCCATGGAAGGCTCAACTGCTCGAGCCTATCTTCAAGGGCTAAAAGCTCTTCGTCGGATACTGAATTAACCCCACCCGCCACGACGAAGCCGACCTGATAGCGCCTCGACTGTAGCTTCGATGACTTTAAATGCGTTCCTTTTGCGGAAAAGGCCGCAGCTATCTCATCCGCAAGCTTGGCCTCCAAATCCACCTCGTACCGTTCGGCTGGTAAAAAGACCCAAACGTGTGCCATCCCGTCTCGCGCACCCGGGGTTTGGTGCACCCGCAATCTGGGAACGTCGTCGACGGCGAGTGCCGTGATGCACAGTTCCCAGAGCTTCTCTGGGGAACTGCTCACAAGCTCATCGGGGCCAAAACCGGCCAGTAGCGCGCGAAGTGACCGGTATGAGTATGAATTTGTCGCAAAGCCTGACTGTTGGAGCACTCGCTCTAATTTCGGCCGTAGCCCCGGTGCCTCCCAAGCAGACTTACCCTGGATCTCTTCGACAAATACGCCAAAATAGACCTTCTCTGAACCACCGGTATCGGCAATTGAAATTGCCCGAATAGGTGCTGAGCGCAGTATGGAGCTGTGTGCCGTCAATACGCAAAGAGATACATGCTTTGTGCTGTTCTCCAAAAAGGAGTGCCGATCGAGGGATGCAAGTCGAACCGCCTGTTCGCGGTGTCTAATTGCGCTGCCCTGGAGCTCCTTTACCTCTCCTTTAGCACCAAGAAAGTAAGCGCCAGTCACCCTAAAGGAACCGAGACCGTAGTCGTCCAGCACGTTTGCCGGGCTGGAAAGCGAAGAGACTTCGGCGAGCTCGTCTTTGAGCTCAGCGTCCATCTTCAAGCGATCTGCCTGGTAGCAAAGTAGGTCCGAATAGGCATCTCGTATCTTTTCCTCAAGCTCCTGGCACTGTTCTTTTGACAAGCTCGAATCAAGCTCGATATAGAGGCACGAATACTGAGGAGTGGGCGCCTCCTCGACCACCACCGACGACGGTATGAGCGGGTGCAGGGTTAGCGCCGGCTCGAAACCCCTATGGCGGACTGCCTCGACGAAGGTATCTACTAGATAGGAGGAGTCCGGGGTAAGTACCGAGATCGAGGGGGGAGAGGGCATCGACACTGGGCCTTCGGGGGCAGACTGGCCGGAGATCTCACTTTCTTGGTAGACCTGGACGGCGAAGGGAGTCTGTTCGGTCAGTGCATTTCTCGTTATCCACTGTGCACAAATTCCTCGAGCAAGTTGGAACATCGGAATCGAAGAAAGTTCGTCCGATTTGAGACCTAGCAAATATTCTCTTGCAAACCTGTCGAATCCTGGCTCTTTAGAGAAGGTCGAATATTCTCCGACTACCCGCTCTAAAATGGCCGAAACGTTCCCATTACGGGCGTCTTCTACCACGATGTACCCACCTTTCGCAGCGCCGTTGCTGCTTCTCGGATTATATCGTCGCTCGATGCCTAGAAAATCAAATCCGCTTTAGTAACTTCATCGATCGCCTACTTATCTGAACGCAGACCAGTACCAAACTAGCTAGCAATCATGAAGTATTCATTGGGGACCGCCAAGCGAGGAAGCATCGCCTAAGAGCTTCCTTTGCTCCTGGCTGCTCAATCTTCGACTAGATCCCGCTATAGCTCAATTTCTGAGTGATTAGGTAGCTACATATTTAAACAACTCTGCCGCCCCGCCTAGCTCGAGCCCGGCACGTCCGGCGGCATCCGACAGCCAGCTGCGCACCATATTCTCGGTTCTCTGAGGGTCAGAGTGTTGACTTGCGTGAGCGAGCACCGCCTTGACTTTTACATCTACAAAACCGGTGACGTCCTCATAGCTGTCAGGTTCAGGATGCGCCTGCAGCAGAACGTCCTTCACCGAGTGCGGTTGATAGCCTTCCTCGATCAACTCTACGAAAGTAAAGGGGTTTCGTGCGTCAGGATAGACCGCCGATAGTGTCGCACTTCCTGCGGCTAGGTGGTCCGGGTGTGAAGAAAATATCCTGGTGAGATTCCTCTCCGGAGATTGGCATAGCACCCTATCTGGGCGGTATCTGCGAATTACTCTTGAGATGTCCCTTCGCAACTGGACGGTCACTTCGAGCTCCCCATCCAAATAGCCGAGAAAATCTACCTGGTCAACACCGACCACCTTGGCCGCGGCCAGCTGCTCGGATCTCCGGATCGATGGCATCTTCGATCTATCAACGCTTGGATCGAAACCACCAGCTCCGCCGTCGGTAACTATCGCGTAAATCACCTCAGTTCCCTGCTGAATCCACTTTGCCACGCTTCCAGCCGACCCAAAATCGACATCATCTGGATGGGCAGCCACGACCAGTACTCGGCCTACTTGGCCCAATGGTTCCACAAACTACTCCCTTTTAAAGCATCATCACTTTTCGCAATTACCTGTCATTTAACTCTATCCCCCTTGCAGGCTAAGACGAATTTTCACTGTCCAGCTGGCGGATTATCGATTTCTGGCATTGCAGCAGAATTCAACCAGCGGAAATTCTGAACTTCGATTGCCTAAGAGGAACCGTCCGGTCTCCCCCAGATGAGCTATCGTTAGAGAAATGAACGAGAACGAGAACCCAAGACTAGCCGTGGGAGAATTAGCGCCTCAGTTCTGCCTGCCAGACCAGGACGAAAAGCTGATCTGCCTCAAAGATCTCCATGGCCAAACGGTCATCCTCTACTTCTACCCCAAGGATATGACTCCTGGGTGTACCACCGAGGCCTGTGACTTCAACGACCGACTCGATCGAATTTCCCCTTACGCAACCGTGATCGGGATATCCCCCGATACACCAGAGTCGCACAGAAGGTTCCGTAACAACTATGGTCTCGGCTTCCCACTCCTCTCCGACCCAACCTTAGAGACGATCAAGGCATACGGAGCGTATGGCACAAAGATGAACTACGGCAAGACGATCCAAGGGATCATTCGCTCGACATTTTTGATTTCACCAGACGGCCAGATAGTTCAGGCGATGTATAACGTCAAGGCCACCGGCCATGCTGAAAGAGTGCTAGCCCAGCTGATCTGAGAAAACTAGTTGCCTCCTAGCCTGTATCGGGATAACTAGCTTTCTAAGAGGTCAACCACTCCCGGCTATAGCCGGGGGCTTGGGGGAATTTCCCCCGATCCCGAGTTGATTAGACCGAGACATTCAAAGAGGAGGTGAACAAGATGTCTACGTTGCACGAAAGCCAAAAGACCCACCAGCAGATGCTTCCCCAGTCTGCACTGGAATCCGAGTCTGCATTCAACCGCGAGGGTACTGACGAGACCGGCTGGAACTGTCTTCGCCTCGCATCGGGTGAATGTTCTACCACTCACCATGAGAAGCCAGGCTTCCTTCGCCCCTATGCAGTCAACTGCCTACGGCTGCCGACTGCTTCTGCTGCCAACCACGAAGGATCACCACTGCTTCATCGCCAAGGCCCACGTGCGGGCGGCAGTTCCACAGGTCAAAAAGGCCGAGGTTGCGTTTGTGGTGTTGCTGTGGGTAAGGGCTGGGGCATCAACATCTCCGCAGTCGACCACCCCTTGCAGGGAATCGGGTATCGCCACTGCGTGCTCTTGGAACGCAGCGACGGCTTAGGGAGCGAGCAAAGGGAGGAGGTCGGGCCAACGGCTCGAGTCGGGCTACCCCTCCTTTGGGCTAAGGCCGGGGGTTTCTCGTCCCAGACCGATTTTCGATGAAATCATTCGCCATAGTAGCCTCACCGCCAGTCCAGCTTCACCAGCTGCTCTTCGGCATCCAACTAAACCCCCTTGCTGTCCTCTCTCTTGTGTTGGAACTGGCCTCCATCTACCTTTATCTCCATGGTCGGAAAAGACTGAGTGTCAGGGGCCGCGATTGGTCGGGGGCAAAAACAGCCTCCTTCATAACCGGAGTCGTCCTGATCTGGGTGGCTACGGGTTCCGGACTGGCGAGCTACGACGACTCGGTCTTCGAAATGCACGTTATCCAGCACTTATTACTGATGAACTTCGCTCCGATATTCATAGCACTCGGAGCGCCGCTCACCATGGCGACCCAAGCGAGTCCGAGGCGGATTCAGGTGAAGATCGTCGCTTTGCTCCACTCGAAACCGATTCGAATACTAACCTTTCCGGCATTCACCTGGATAGCAAATTTTGCCACCATGTACCTCTACTTCCTTACTCCGATCTACCAGCTCTCCCTCAATCACCCTCTATTTCACGACTACACGCACCTTCAGTTCTTGGTAGCAGGCCTCCTCTTTTGGACCACGGTGATAGGGGTAGATCCGTCTCCTTGGCGCCCCGGAATCGTTACAAGGCTGGGATTCATCCTCAGTGGCATCCCATTCTCGGCATTTTTAGGCATTGCGATCATGGGGATGAGAAATTCGATCTCTCCTGCTCACACCGTCGCGGACACCCACGCTGGGGGCGCATTGCTCTGGGGCTTGGGTGAGTTTACCAACGTGATTGGCCTGCTTGTGCTCGCCTTTCAATGGTCCAAACTCGACGCTCGGCAGGCAAAAAGGATCGATCGAGAACTTGACAAACAGCTGATAGAGGAGGCCAAGAGGCCCGAAAACTCAAATGGTCAGGATGCTTGAGAGACAAACAGGCGAAAAAGCACCCGCGCTAAGTGACTACCTGGTAACATAGCCGGGGTAGCAATTTGTGAGAGAGGTAAAAATGCCAGAGGCAGTAATCGTTTCGACAGCTAGAACTGCGATCGGAAGGGCCTTTAAAGGCGCACTGATCAATGCACGACCCGACGATATGGCTGGATTCGCCATCGCCGAAGCACTAAAGAAGATTCCTCAGCTCGACACGAGCGAGATCGACGACGTAATCGTCGGAGCGGCGATGCAACACGGCGAGCAGTCGATGAACCTCGGAAGAAACGCAGCAGCACTCGCCGGGCTGAGCGACACCGTTCCCGGCACAACCGTCAACAGGTTCTGCGCTTCGTCGCTGCAATCGATAAGGATGGCATTTCATGCGATCAAGGCGGGCGAAGGCGAGATATTCGTCGCAGGTGGAGTAGAGAGTGTATCGCGCTCTTCACTTAAAGGCTTCGATAAAGAGGACATGAACCCCCGGTTCACGGACAAGAACCGTAGCGACTACATCAACGACATGTATATCCCCATGGGCTTCACCGCTGAAAATGTCGCTGACAAGTTCGGCGTTTCACGTCAGAGGATGGACGAGTTCGCCAAGCTGTCGCAAGACAGAGCGACCGAAGCACAGAAGAACGGTTTTTTCGATCGGGAGATCTCACCGTACGTCCTCCCCGACGGTAGCGTCGTGTCGATCGATGAGTGCCCCCGGCCAGGAACCAGTCTCGAAAAACTTTCCACACTTCCAACCGTCTTCAGGCCCGACGGCCGGGTCACCGCTGGGAATTCCTGCCCGCTGAATGACGGTGCTGCAGCGGTAGTGGTTATGTCTGACACCCGGGCAAAGGCGCTAGGAATAAAGCCCCTCGCCCGGATAGTCGCTTCTTCAGTATCGGGTCTGGCGCCAGAATTGATGGGGGTTGGACCGATTGAGGCTATCGCAAAAGTACTGGCTCAAGCGAAGATGAAGATCTCCGACATCGACGTAGTGGAGCTGAACGAGGCGTTTGCCGCTCAGGTATTGCCGGTCTGCGACGAGAGTGGAATATCGATCGAGAATCAACTTAATCCCCACGGTGGAGCCATCGCGATAGGCCATCCCTTCGGGATGACCGGAGCTCGGATCATGGGCACCTTGATCAACGATCTAGTGACCCTCAATAAGACTTTCGGCCTTGAGACGATGTGCATAGGTGGCGGTCAGGGTATGGCGATGATCATCGAAAGGCTCAGCTAGCCTTTATTGGGCCACGAGACTACTGAGTCGCGTGGCCCAATCTGGCTAAGACGAGTTGGATCTCGACCGATCAAAGCTGTCGACAAGCTTCGTCTATGCGTATAGCGTTGATCTGCAGATGAAAGATTCTGGTTCAAATCATAAAGATCCGTCCCCAGCGCAGCCGGGGACGGGAGCCAATTCCAGCTCAAAGGGCAGGCGATCAAAGGCTACGACCCTGCTTTTAGTCAGGCACGGCAAGACGCCTACAACCGGCAAGATACTCCCAGGGAGAACAGCGGGCCTCCATCTGAGCGACGAGGGGGTCGAGATGGCATCGGCTATTGCTGAAAAAATATTCGATTCCTTTCCCTCTCCCGACGCAATCTACTCCTCTCCCATGGAGCGAGCACTAGAAACTGCGGCACCTTACTCCTCGCTCACGAAGGTCCCGATCACCGAACATCCGGGAATCCTCGAATGTGACTTCGGCGAATGGACCGGAGCCGAACTGAAATCTCTCTACCGACTCAAAGAGTGGAAGATCGTGCAGAGTCGCCCATCTCTCTTTCGATTCCCAAATGGCGAATCCTTCACCGAGATGTCCGACAGAATGAGGAACTTTATGCTCGAAGTGGCACAAAGGCACAAAGGCGGGGTCGTCGTGGCATTCTCTCACGCAGACCCGATCAAGGCCCTCGTCGCAGACTGCCTTGGCATGCACCTCGACCAATTCCAACGGATCCTAATCTCCGTCACGTCAGTATCGAACATCTCAGTGCTAGACGGACTAGCTTTCGTACAAGGAGTCAACTACACCCCTGCCATCACAAAAGGAGCTTTCTAGCTTGGGCGCGTCTTATGAGTTTCCAAGGGTCGACAGGATAGCCGTCGGTGCCATAGGTGAACCAGGAGCGAGGCTTTTCTTGCTCCAATGCAGTTATCTCGGGGAACTCGTCACCATCAAGGTTGAAAAGGTGCAGATCAGTTCTCTTGTGGAGTACCTAACGGGCATCTTGGAGAGGCTAGAGAGACCAGGACACGTCCCAGAGGACGTAACCCTCGAAGAACCGATGACTCCGATTTGGGCGGCAAGCCAGATCGCGATCGGCTACAACTCCTCCACCGACTCCATAGAAGTCGAGTTCACCGAAATGCTCGACGACGAGGAGTCAGCCGGAAGGTTTCGCTGCGGACTCACGAAGGAGCAGGCCGCTTACCTCAGCATCGAAGGAACACGCCTAGTCAGGTCCGGCCGACCACCATGTCCATTATGTGGATATCCACTAGACAATCGAGGACACGTATGTCCAAAGACCAACGGCAACTCAGCTCCTTTTATCTAGAGGTCATGACCCTCGGGCAGGCGGAGATACTCGGCAGGCTCCCCTATGGGTCAAATTCGACGCTGCTCATTGAGCTCAGCTACCAAGGCGAAAAGATGAGGGCGGTTTACAAGCCGGTAGCGGGGGAGAGGCCGCTTTGGGACTACCCGCCGGGCTTACATAAGCGAGAACTCGCCTCCTACCTGCTGGACCGCTACTTGGGGATTGGGGCCGTCCCTGAAACGATCATCAGATCGGACCTGCCCTTGGGTGAAGGATCACTGCAGCGCTTTGTGGATGCCGACTTTAGCCAGCACTACTTCTCCCTGTTGGAAAGAGAGGAGCTCCACCCGCAGATGATCCGGATATGCGCCTTCGACCTGGTAGTCAACTCCGGAGACAGGAAGTCTGGCCATATCCTCGTCGACGCTAATTCTGACCACCTCTGGGGCATAGACAACGGTTTGACACTGCATGCCTCTCCGAAATTACGCACGGTAATCTGGGAATTTGGCGGAGTACAGATCGACGAGGACCTCACCGAAGCTTTTATGGCCATCGGTCGACAAATCCCTTCCGATCTCGAAGACCTACAGCTGCTACTGGACCCTCCCGAGCTGGCGGCACTCAGAAAAAGGGCAAAGAAGGTATCCGCCTCAAGGGTACTCCCTCTGGTAGAGATGGATTATCGGCATTATCCTTGGCCCATCGTATGACCCAAAGTGGCTTCGGTGCCGGAACGCTAATTGTCAGCACAAGCTGGCCTAGATCCTTAGGCTTCATGGCCAACGAAGAGCTAAGAGCTGAAATGCGGTCT